>JANMGZ010000445.1:0-3251 GCA_031374905.1 Dolichospermum sp. OTE_70_metabat_362_sub | reverse complement strand
AGGAGGTAAACCTATCACTATTGGTTGGGGAACTACTCGCAAAAAAGATGGTAGTGAATGGAGATTAGGTGAAACAATTACCAAAGCACAAGCAGAGGAACTGTTAATTTCCCAGCTAGAGAATAGCTATCTACCACCTATGCAAAAAATTCCTGTTTGGAATGAATTAAACGCCAATCAACAGGGGGCTTTATTAAGCTTTGGTTATAATTTAGGTGCTAACTTCTATGGTAATCGCAATTTCTCAAGTATGACTAGAGTTTTGAGAGATAAAAAGTGGGATGAAATTGAAGAAACTTTTCTAAAATACAGGAATCCTGGTAGCAATGTGGAAGCTGGATTAAAACGCAGAAGACAGGCAGAAGCTAAACTATTTCTAACTCCAGTTTAGTTAATATACAATTCAATCAGAGACGTTCCATGGAACGTCTCTACATTCAAAAAATACTGTAATAAATTAGGTAAATAAGATCCCCGACTTGTGAAAATTGGTCTGTAAATTTGTTGATATGAACAAGGAAGAAGTCGGGGATCTAGATGCGATTAGTTGCCATTTGGACGTTGAATAATCGTTTCTACGACTCGTCTTTTTGCTTTTGGATCAATTCCTACTAAACGTACATATTCACCACTATATTCAGATAAACAAGATTCTAAAGTAGAAATAGCATCGGAATGGGCATCAATATTAAAACCACCACAACTTTGCCAAGAACCTGTGCGAAAACGTCTTTCATCAACGTGTTCAATCCCAATTTTACAACCTTGGGCTAAAATTTGTCTAACTTGTGCTTGAGTTTCTAAACTTAAATGAGTCGGTTGATTAATCGCAGGTTTACTAACGGGAGTTTCCGCAACAGGAGAAGCTGCTTGATCACCTTTTGGGCGATTTAAACGATTATATTCATCAACTAAATGAGAAGTTTCCACCCGTTTTTGTTCACCCACCATAAATTTACCAGACTCAATTAAATGAGATAAAGTAAAATCTGGCTTTTTAAATGCTGGGGGTCCATCCAAACTATTGACAACTCGCAAAGAAACATTTTCAAAACCGATTTGATGGATGAAATTACGGATTTGTTCATCATAAATCCGAGAACGCAATGCACTAAAAAAGTCAATAGATTGATGGGGAAAAGTATCAACAAATTGTGCGATTTCCCGTTGTGAAAGTCCATCTTCTGCAAAAATTCCTCCCACAATTCCCACCTTATCATCCCGGTTGGGTTCCCAGTAAAATTTATCCATTCTCCCATCACGAATTAATGGTGCATAGAGAGTAGAAAAATCATTTCCGGTGACAATAATGGGAACACGACATAAAGGATTTGAGTCATAACCTCCCGGTAATTGCACATCTGTGGGATTATCAGCAATATTCATCAGTGTGGCATTTACCAATTGAGTATTTACTGTATATTGAGTCCCTTCATCAAAACGTCCTGCACCTGCATCTAAATCATTAATCATCAGTACGCACATTTTCCCCCGCACTTTAATTAATTCCGCTGTTTCTCGATAACGCAACCGAATTAACCGCGCAGGATCTCCCGCGTCAGGACTTTCTAATTCTCCTCCAGATATCAAAGTGACTTCGATACCCATTTTCTCAAAGACTAACTCACATTGAAAAGTTTTACCCTCACCTTTGCGGCCATGAATACCTAAAATTAGGGGAACTCGAATCCCAGGAATGTTTAAGAAGTTTTTTGTGATATGTACTGCAAGTTTATCAAGAAAACTAGGCGCAATGTAGTAACTCATAGAATTATCTCCAGTTATGATTTATTCAGATCATCATAGATTTTTTTGGTAACAATAGTCAATTAATCTCTTCATTGTCAGTTTGCTTAGACTCAGATCCCCGACTTCTTTTATTTATTATGTCCACAAATAATAAATTGATGTCAGAAGTCGGGTATCTTATTGCTCTAACTGAATTATTACATTGTCAATTATCTAAGTCACTTTCGATAACAGCAGCTAAAACTTGTCTGGTGTTGGTTTGAAATTCTGTGACATTAACTCGATTCAAAAACCAAATTGATATCAACATTCCTACAGCTTCTAATCCAAATACCAATCCATAAGCTAAGACTAAATTATCTGGTAATAACTTCCGCCCCAAATCTAAAACAGTACCACCAATTACAGTTGCTATGCCTCTAGATAAAGATTGAGCAAGTCCCCAAGCACCAATAAATGTACCTGCGGCTTCAGCAATTGTTAAATCTAACATTAAAGTAACGGCTGCGGTGGTAACAAAACCAGTAGCTAAACCAAATAGAACTAAAGTTGATTTTAGGACAGATGGATTTGCCGAAAATCCGGAAAACCCGATTAATAAAGCGGCAAATGCGACTAAGATACAACCTAATTTTATAGTCCTTTTTTTACCCAAACGGGGAACAATGAAAAAACCTGTAATACCATAGGAAATTAATATCCCTGTACCGTAAAAAACGTTGAGTTTGGTACTTTCTGCTAAGGGCATTTTAAATACTTGCCCCGCATAAGGTTCTAAAATGGGATCTTGCATAAACAAGCTGATAGTCATTACTAATAAAAAGGTGAAAAACAAACCTGTTTGTGGACTAGCTGTTAAAATTTTCCAAGCACCTTTTAAGGTAATACTATCTTCCCGGTTGCCTCTATTAGCACGGTTGAAGAAACGGGAATATTTTTTTTCTACACCCACGGTTGCGACAATTGCTAAACAAAAAACTATTCCGGGAACAATCATAAATAGACGATTAATTGCCGCTTGTAAAGTTTCTATGGGTGCGTTTGCGGTTAATTGTTTCAATAAGCTAGAACTAATAATTGCTCCAACTATAATCCCTACCATTAACATTGACCAAACAATACCGACAACTTGGGAACGATTGTCTTCTTCCGAGATATCCACTAATAAAGCTGCAAATGCTGTACCACTAGCACAAATTGCTAAACCGTAAATTGCGAAAACTAAACCGAGAACCGCTGTCCAACCGATTGTTTGGGTAGTCCATGTCCACGTATCACCAATATTAGCGGCATTTAACTGCCACATTACTTGTACCGCTAAAAATGCTGCGATCGCAAATATTCCTGCTCCTCCCCAGACATAAGCCGTGCGATGATAACCTAATAACGGTTTAGCATCGGACATTTGCCCAAATAAAATCCTTGTGGGGGCGATAAAATAAGGTATTGCTAATACTAAGCTGCCTATAGTTGCCGGAATTGCAATTTCCTGAATCATGACT
>JANMGZ010000414.1:0-23260 GCA_031374905.1 Dolichospermum sp. OTE_70_metabat_362_sub | reverse complement strand
CAAATTTTGATGCGCTGGATTCAGCTACAGATTCACGAACTAAGCAAATATCACCAGCAGTCCCCCAAGTGGTTTGGTAGATGTGGAGAAATGATATATAAGTTTGTGGCTTAATGGATCTTTTGAGAACTTGCATTATCTAATCCTTATTTATCCTTTTTTTCAACAATTTCATGTAGATACTACCTGCTATATTCCAATTTCCTGCTTTTGATAGAATAAAACAAGGGGTTTAAGCCCCTTGTGAGAGTTTGAAAAGTCAACCGTATTAGTAATCTACGCAGGTGTAAACTGTAAAGATACACCGTTCATACAGTACCGGAGACCTGTTGGTTGAGGACCATCATTGAAAACATGGCCTAAATGTCCACCACAATTACTGCAATGAACTTCAGTTCTGGTCATAAAAAATGCTCGATCTGTAGTGGTAGCGATCGCTCCCTCAATTGGCTGAAAAAAGCTTGGCCAGCCAGTACCACTATTAAACTTAGTATCTGAAGTAAACAAAGCCTGTCCACAACCAGCGCAGACATAAGTACCAGGTTCATATTGCTTATCAAGGGGACTGGTATGGGAGGGTTCTGTACCATGTTTCCGTAACACCCGAAACTGTTCTGGTGTGAGGATACTCTTCCACTCATCCTCAGTTTTGGTAACTGCAAACTCTGTATTAGAAAGTGCCATAGTTTCTGAATTCCAATTGATATAATGGGAAAAAAAGGCTGTACCGATTAATACGGTACTCATTTGCAAAAAATTGCGTTTGTCCATAATCTATTATTTGCTATTTTTCTATTTCTAAGTCAAACAACTTCAGCAAGCATGAGAAATTCATAAAAATTACCTGAAAACCCCTGACCGCGTTGAGAAGAATATGTGATATTCTGAGAATTAATTTAAAGTACGGTATCCCCATCGAGTTAAAGGTATTTACAGCCACAACTAGATCAGGCTACCTGGGTGTTACCTAACTATTGATAGCCAAATACCTACCACAAATTATTAATTACCATGAGACAAGAATCTGATTTTTTATCGGAGCTATGTGATTTTCTTTATCCTCACAGTTCTTATTATGGTCAGTTTAAACCAGAATATTTAGTTTTTAACGCTAATCTTCAAGAATTTGCCCAACGGGTCAGTTATATTTGTAATTTACAAACAGGTGGTAAAATATCCCCCGAGGAAGCTTACAAACAAATTCATAGTTTGTGGAAACAATTAAAACAGGCTAAAAAACAACTGAAAATTGAATAGAGACTTTCCTCAAGTCTTAACAAAGTTTTTCAGATTATGAGCAACAATCTTAAATTAGCATCTGGCAGAGGGATCTAAATGATAAGTTCCCTTAACCCCGTGCTGATTAATATTTGATAATTAAATGTGAGAATTACAGCAATTACATCAAGATTGATCAGTTATTCTTTAGTTTAGCTTTATAACTAGAACACTAATGTGCCAACTGCTAGGAATGAATTGCAACATACCCACAGACATTTGCTTTTCCTTTGAAGGTTTCTCTGCAAGGGGAGGAAGAACAGATGAACATAGCGACGGTTGGGGAATTGCTTTTTTTGAAGGAAAAGGATGTCGGATTTTTGTAGACGCTGAAGCCTCTATCGCTTCACCCATTGCCGATTTTATTCGGCGCTATCCCATTCATTCTACTCATGTTATTGCTCATATTCGCAAAGCTACCCAAGGGGAAATATCTTTAGAAAACTGTCATCCTTTCCGTCGGGAACTTTGGGGAAGATATTGGGTATTTGCTCATAATGGTAACTTACCAGATTTTAACCTAGAAAATAATGGTATTTTTCAACCTGTGGGAACTACCGACAGCGAAAAAGCATTTTGCTTAATTCTCAATACATTGCGATCGCATTTCCCCCAAGGACAACCACCTCTGAAGGAACTCTACCAAACATTACATAGAATTACTAAGGAAATAGCAGCCATTGGTTCTTTTAACTATATACTCTCAGATGGTAAGCATTTTTTTACATATTGTTCAACTAAACTTTGTTACATTATCAGAGAAGCACCTTTTGCGGCTGCTCACTTAATTGATGAAGAGATGACTGTAGATTTTAGTGAACTGACTACACCAAGCGATCGCGTTGCTGTGATTGTGACTACACCCCTAACTGATAACGAAGTTTGGACACAAATTCAACCTGGGGAATTACTAGTATTTGAGGATGGTTTACCCCTGAAATTTACCTAATTGTTGGCAACTAATTTATTAATAAGACAAAACAAAATTTTGATAATATTCATTTCTAGAACTTGTTTGTAGATACTTATTTAGTATGGCCAATATTTGACTTTTTTTGATGGGTTTATTAATAAAATCAGTTGCCCCAAAGACCTTAGCCCGAACTCGATCAAAAGCTCCATCACTACTAGTTAATATAATAATTGGTACTTGATAAAAAACAGAAGTACGCCGTAATTGTTCACAAATTTCATAACCATTAACCATTGGCATAATTAAATCCAGAAAAATTAAATCTGGTTTCTTTTCAATTAATATGGGTAAAGCTTGCAAAGGATCTTGAATCCCAAGAAATTTCATTCCCTCAGATTTAATAATATTTTCTATAATTTTAGATACTTGCATACTATCATCAATACAAGCAATTAGAGGATAATTATTTTCCCTTACTGATTTTAAATGAGAGTTTTTCTGACCTTTTTTAATTGATAATTGAACATCAGCTACTTCTATAAATTCGGCAATTCCTTCGTTAATAAAAGGACGTAATGAGTTAGTTATGGCTAAAACACTTTGCTGCATTTTTACAGCTAAATCCCACAAAGTATGCTGACCATTAATCAATCGCTCAAAGTTTGTATAAACAGTTGTACTTACCTGTTGTCTGAGCTTTTCTGGTTGAGTTAAAATAGGTGACAAGTGAGGATAAATACAAGTTAAACCAGCATTTGACCAATCATGCCAAGAATTTTTCATTTCTTCAAGAAACATACTTGTACTTGTAGAATTGAGGATAGTTTTTAAAATGGTATCTTGCTTAAATTCCCAACTCAAATCACTAATATTTACCTGCTGTGCTAAATCAAATAACTGTTCTCCCACAGTTTTTACCACAAAGTCATTAAATTGTGTTTGATTTATTTCCTGTTTGTGATATAAATTTTCTAATAGTAAATAATCCCAGTAATCTATTAAAATTTCTTCTTCTCGCAGGAGAAGTTTATCAAGGTCAATTTGTGGGCAAATTAAGGTGATATTTCTCAACCAACGTCTACGTGGATGAATCCCCCCCGTTGCCCATACTATCTGTCCTAAGTGGTAATAAAACGTCCATTTATTTCCAAGTGGATCTTTAAAATCTAAATTGCCATTGTATTGAAGTTGAATACATTTTTCAAATTCAGTAAGTAAAGTATCTAATTTCATAATTATGACTTAATAAAAACTTGATAAGACTTTAGTATTAATAACTAGCAAGTGAGGTTAAAAGAAAGTTAAATTTTATCGGTTCAATGTCCTATGACAATACAGCCGACATTCCACAGGTATTTTGGGAATTATCCACAATCCAATGATAACAACCCACATCCATGATAAGTAAATATACTTATATTGAACGAGAGATACAGGATAGTGTTCGTCCATTAACCATGAAAAATATATAAAAAGACTATCTCACAGGTATATGATAAGGAATCTGTGTAATTTTGTACAGTGCCTAATCTCCACCACATCGTAAATAAAACCAATATTTCTAGACATCTATCTATAGTTAGATTTTGCGGACTAAAATAAAATCGTATAAATACAAGTATTAGTTGTTGTTATTAATATAACTTAAAAATTCTCAATTTTTTTCAGAGACTGCAAATTAAAAAAAATATCCAAAAATTTCCTGTAGTACAGTATCTTCACTACTAATCATCAGAGACAAGCAGGACTTATACTCATTTGATCTAAGCAAATCCGTACCACAGGATTGGATAATTTATTTTTTGGTATTCCCTTAATACCAATATTTGCCGAAATATTCTAGGCTAGAGGTAGTTCATCATTGCTATATTTAGCGTCGTCCACCTTGAATTTTGTCAAAAATAGCACCATCAGCAAAGAATTTCTTCTGTACGCCACTCCAACCACCAATATCAGCTACAGTGTAAAGTCTGGCAATATAGGGGAATTTATTCTTTACTTCTTTGGACACAGTTGGATCAACTGGACGAAAACCAACTTTAGCAAACTCACGCTGTGCTTCTGGAGTAAACAGGAACTTGACGAACGCTTCAGATACCTCACGAGTTCCGCGCTTATCAACATTTTTATCCACAACAGCCACTGGTCCTTCTATGGAAATATTCACTGGAGGAACTGTGTAGGAAGTATCTGTTTTTCCTTGCTGTGCAGCTAAAATGACTTCGTTTTCATAATTGAGTAATACGTCACCCTGACCTTTTTTGTAAAAAGCATCACTAGATTCCCGTGCATCCTTGGGTAATACAACTACATTTTTAAACACATCAGTTACAAATTTCAACGCCTGGGTTTCATTTCCACCATTCTTGACTACAGCACCCCATAAAGCCAGGAAATTCCATCTAGCACCACCAGATGTCTTAGGGTTAGCAGTAACAATCTTAACACCCGGCTTAACTAAATCAGTCCAAGTTTTGATATTTTTTGGATTACCAGCGCGAGTTTCTAGCGCAACTACTGAACGGGTAACAATTGAGTTATTTGGAGCTTCTTTTTCCCAACCTGGTTTAATTAAACCTGCTTGTTCAATTTTTTTCGTGTCTAATGCCAGTGCTAAAGCTACCACATCCGCGGGTAAACCATCAATAACCGCACGGGTTTGAGAACCAGAACCCCCGTAACTTTCCCGAATTACAACATCTTGGCCTTTTTCTTTCTTCCATTTGGCGACAAACTGAGGAATGATTTTGGAATAAGCAGCCTTGGTGACAGCGTAACTAGCTAAGGTAATTTCTACCTTTTTCCCGCTTTGGCTAATTAGTTGTGTTTTCTGCAAGGTATTTGCAGAAACGGAAAAAATAGTGCTTATACTTAAACCTGCTGCTAAGAATAATGTAGAAAATAATGGCTTTGTTGTTTGCACGGATAAAGAATTGTCTGTCATGGGATGTCCTTAAATGGGTTTTGTAATCTACGGTAAGTTAGTCAAAATACCGTATTTAGTGTCTAGAGAAAGAGCCTATCAGATGTAATAAATAAAATCAATAGGTTTTGTACTGAAAAACAACTATTTGTCTATCGAGTATTGTATGTATTACATTTAACTTTGATAAATTAGAATACAATTATCTGTAAATATCTTTCTAGGAAAGGCTTAAAAAGAATAAAATCGCTAATAACTAAATATTTTTAATAAATTTTAGTAACTTATTAAATCTAACACATACGTATATTTTCTATATAACTACCAATTAAAAAGCATAAAAAATTGATACTTGTGATTTTAGGGCATTGTAATTTTGCGTGAAACTGGTAAAATCACCATATTCCCTATCGCCAATATGCAGTTTTATCTGGTGTTGATCACCAAATACCTGCAATAATGGTATTCCCACTAATTAACCGTAGTTTCACCGGAGGATAAATAATGAATTTGTGGCAGCAATTACTGAAAAGATGGCAATTGGGATTCCGTCCAAATTCACTCAAAGGCTTTGGATCATTTTTCTTAGTAGGAACACTTTTGAGCGTATCTCTTGCTGCTTGTTCGGGTACAAACAACAGTAATTCTCCTAGTACAACTACTGATACAAATAAAAAACAGAATGTAGAACTAACCCTTGTATCCTTTGCTGTGACTAAAGCTGCTCATGAAGCCATTATTCCTAAATTTGTGGAAAAATGGCAAAAGGAACATAATCAAACTGTGGAATTTAAACAAAGCTATGGTGGTTCTGGTTCTCAAAACCGTGCTGTAGTTGATGGTTTAGAAGCAGATGTTGTTCACTTAGCATTAGCACTAGATACCCAAAAAATTGAGAAAGCGGGATTAATTCAGCCTGGTTGGGAGAAAGAATTTCCTAATAATGGCATTGTCTCTAAGTCTGTAGCAGCTTTAGTAACTCGTGAAGGCAATCCCAAAGGTATTAAAACCTGGGCTGATTTAGCCAAAGATAATGTTAAACTAATTACCGCAGATCCCAAAACTTCCGGTGTAGCGCGTTGGAATTTTCTCGCACTTTGGAATTCAGTCATTAAAAGTGGTGGAGATGATGCCAAAGCAACTGAGTTTGTTACTAAGGTTTATAAAAATGTCCCTATCTTAACAAAAGATGCTCGTGAAGCCACAGACGCATTTTTTAAACAAGGCCAAGGTGATGCTTTAATCAACTATGAAAATGAAATTGTTTTAGCAGCAGATAAGGGACAAAAACCCAATTATATTCTTCCTGATGTAAATATTTCCATTGATAATCCTATTGCAGTTGTAGATAAGAATGTTGATAAGCATGGAAATCGTGAAGTAGCGGAAGCTTTTGTTAAATACTTATTTACTCCCGAAGCACAACAGGAATTTGCTAAAGTGGGATTTCGTCCTGTTGATGAAACAGTAGCTAAAACTAAGGAATTTACTGATAAATATCCGCCAATAAAAACTTTAAGTACGATTCAAGAATTAGGTGGTTGGGATGCGGCTCAGAAAAAGTTCTTTAATGATGGAGCAATTTTTGACCAAATTCAAGCTAAGAATAAACGGTAATTAAAAAGCCCTGGCGACTAGAAGTCACGGCTATACAAACAAAGTCCGCCTGCGCGGACTAGGGAAAATTTAAAACCCACGCAGGTGGGTTTTGCTTGTGTAGCTGTGACTTCCAGTCGCCTGTATTTTCTAAAGAACAACTAACAATTGATTAAATTATGGCTGTATCTCCTGCTTTACAAACTAACATTAAACCTCCAATCTGGAAGGTGTTTCTAGATAGTTTAATTCGCATTCCTTGGACTTGGCGGATTACTTTGGGATATCTAACTTTTATGTTATTTATTCCTATTGTGGCAATGTTTCTCAAAGCTAGTACAGAAACTCCCGCGAAGTTTTGGGAAATTGCCACCAGCGAGTTAGCACTGGCAACTTATAATGTAACTTTTGTCACTTCTCTCTTTGCAGCTTTACTTAATGGTGTATTTGGAACTTTGATTGCTTGGGTATTGGTAAGGTACGATTTTCCTTTTAAACGGATTATTGATGCCACAGTAGATTTACCTTTTGCTTTGCCAACTTCGGTAGCAGGTTTAACACTGGCAACAGTTTACAGTGATAATGGTTGGTTGGGTTCACTATTAGTACCAATGGGAATTAAGGTATCCTTCACTCGTTTGGGGGTAGCAGTGGCAATGATATTTATATCTTTACCTTTTGTGGTGAGAACTGTACAACCTGTACTGCAAGAAATGGAATCGGAAATTGAAGAAGCTGCTTGGAGTTTAGGTGCTTCCCAATGGCAAACTTTTTGGAAAGTGATTTTACCGCCTTTATTTCCCACAATTTTAACTGGTGTAGCTTTGGGTTTTTCCCGCGCAGTTGGGGAATATGGTTCAACAGTAATTATTTCTTCTAATACGCCGTTTCAAGATTTAATTGCACCTGTGTTAATTTTCCAGCGTTTGGAACAGTATGACTATTCTGGTGCAACGGTAATTGGTGTAGTTTTATTAGGAATTTCTTTGGTTTTGTTATTAGCAATTAATTTCTTACAAGCTTGGGCAAGAAGATATGACAATAGATAAAGTTAAAAAGCCAAAAAAACAAAGTTGGGTGCCGACAGTTTTAATTGGGATTGCGATCGCTTACCTATTTCTGGTTCAATATATTCCAGCTATTAATGTTTTTTTTGAAGCTTTCAAAAAAGGAACTGGACCATTTTTATCTAACTTGGCAAAACCGGAATTTCTCCATGCAGCTTGGTTAACTCTGCTACTAGCTTTAATTGCTATACCGCTAAATGCAGTCTTTGGTTTATGTGCGGCATGGGCGATCGCTCGGCATAAATTCCCAGGACGCGCTATAGTTCTGAGTATCATTGATTTGCCCTTTTCCATCTCCCCAGTCGTCGCCGGTTTAATGATAGTTCTACTGTACGGTAGACAGGGCTGGTTTGGTCCTTGGTTACAAGCCCATGATATCCAAATCATCTTTGCTTTCCCCGGTATGGTCATGGCTACTGCTTTTGTCAGTATGCCCTTTGTTGCCAGAGAAGTAATTCCTATTTTAGAAGAATTTGGCAAAGATCAAGAAGAAGCAGCCAGAACATTGGGTGCAAACGATTGGCAAACTTTTTGGCGGGTAACTTTACCCAGTATTCGTTGGGGTTTACTCTACGGTTTAATCTTAACTAATGCTAGAGCAATGGGTGAATTTGGTGCGGTTTCTGTGGTATCTGGTAACATTGCTAATACAACCCAAAGTTTACCTTTATTTGTAGAAGATGCTTACAAACAATATGAAACAGAAGCAGCTTTTTCTGCCGCTGTATTATTAGCATTTCTTGCCGTTGTTACTTTGGTACTGAAGGAAATTATAGAACGCAAAACCCAGATTAAAGAAGTTGAATAATCGGTGATTGGTAATTGCTAATTAAAAACTGGCAATTACTAATTTTTAGACAGATATTAAATTACATCTTAGGGGTGGTTATGAGTAATGAAAATACCCTGACAACTAAGCGAGTTCGCGTAAGAATTTCTCAAGATCATCATCAAGAACCTGTAATTTCTCGCCTAGTTTCCGAATATGGCTTGACTGTAAATATTAAAGCCGCAATTCTCGGACGAAATGCTGTAGGGGATGGTTGGTTTGACTTAGATTTACAAGGAACAGAAGCCCAAATTCAAAATGGGTTAAACTATCTTCAAGAATTGAAATTGCAGGTTTGGGATGAGAATAGTCTTAGTGATTGGTAAAAAGTTGTATAGCGCTTAATTCCTATGGTTTATGCCGCGCTATTTTTTCTGAACCGGCACTGGGGTTGACCGAATAACCCATGATATTGATATCTTAAATACCCGATTTATGGAAAAAATCGGGTATCTAGAAAACAATCACCAATAACTAACTACCGAGGCTGAACCTTCAACCCCCGACGTTCCAGGATTTGCCGTACCTGGGGACTAGGATTGTAATTATAACCATAAGCAGAACGCTCAGAGTCATCCATAACTTGAGGTGTCATTAAGACAATTACCTCTCGACGCTCATTAGTTCTATTGGACTTTCTAAACAGCGCACCAAGCAAGGGAATATCACCTAAAATTGGTAGCTTGGTAACAGTTGTCCGGTCTTGATCTTGAATAATACCTGAAAGAATCAACGTTTGACCGTCTCGCAAGCGGAGTAGACCCGATTGAAGACTTCTTCCGGATCTTAATCCAATCTCACCATCAGTTGTTGATACTGTACCAGCAGGAGCAGAAACAGTAGGGGCAACAGACAAAGACACAAAACCATTATCATCAATCCTTTCTACTTTCACTATCAGAGTTAGTCCTGCTTCTTTGATGATAGGTTCTCTAAGTGTAGGCGTTATTCTAATTCCTCCATATACTTCTGAAGTTAAAGCGATTTTTGCTTCCTGTCCTTCTTGAACAATTAGGGTGGGATCAGTTAGTATCTTGGCATTACCACTTGTAACTTGTGCAGTCAAAGTAGCCAGAAACTTTTTAGGGAACTGATAGAGAGAAGGAAGAGCAGATGTTGCTGTTCCTAGAGTTCCTGGTGTTGTTGTTGTTGATATGGTATCTGGAGTTCCTATTGTTGTCGATGGGGTGATTGTTGTCGTAGTGATATTAGGTGTTCCCCTCGTAGAGCCTGTGAAACCTGCTTGAAATGGATTTTGTGAAACCCCAGCCTGACTATTCGAAAATGATGCAGGATCACCTTGTGTTTCAGTAATAAACGATTCACCAGTTCTGTTGTTAGTAAACACCGTTCTTTGACCTATTCCAGTGTTTGGAATACTAGTGCTGTTATTTAAATCAAGAAATGTATTAGCGCCAGCATAGGGATTTGCAGTTACTGGTGTACCACCACTGATATTAGTTGCTACTTCACTGCCTGTAGCTGGTCGAGAATTACCAAAATTGAAAGTCGCTGCACCGCCATCATTAGTAAAATAGCTATTACCAAGACCAAAGGAAAAACTAGAATTAGAGTCTTGAATACCCAAAAGGTTGACATCAATAATTTTGACATTCACCACCACTTGCCGACGACGGACATCAAGCTGTACTAATTGAGATACTGCCATCTCCACCATCTTAGGATTACCAATCAATGTCACGGAATTGGTACGCTCATCTCCTGAAGCTTGTAAGCCTCTGAGTAAAGGTGTTGAATCTTTATAATCAACCCGTTGAGTTTCTATTTTAGTTTCCGTCGTAGTTAGGGTTTGAGTAATGGGAGCCACGGCAGCGCCGACAGCTACAGCACTAACGCTAGTAACTTGTCGTTCCCGGCTGACGGCACTTTCTGCACCCAAGGCCACCAAGAAGTTTAAAGCAACTCCCACTGTTACCTGATTCAGTCGTAAACTCCGCATGACATTATCACGGGTGGAGTTAGGTAATTTAGCCCCCACAAAAATAGTCCGTCCCGTGCGGTTAGCTTCCAAACCACTCAAACGCAAGACGTAGTTAAAGACATCTTGCACAGGTTCGTTTTCTATATCTAGGGAAATTGTCTGAGATGTCTTAGTTGCACCTTCTGCACCACCCGGCGCACCTGGTGATTTTTCTCCTTCACCACCGCTATAAACTACGTTTAAATTAGCAGCGCGAGCCAACAGTGATAAAACTTCTCTCACAGGTGCATCACGCAATACTAAGCGGGGAACTCGTTCCTGAGTCCCTAAATCAATTACGGTGGGTGATGTATCAATGTTTGATTGAGTAATATCTCCTACTGGTGGAGCTACGGCTCTAGGTAGGAAAGGAGGTGCTAGGTTATAAGGTTGATTTGGCCCTGCGGCTTGGGCAATTTTGCCGTCAATGGTGACTTGGGGGTTAGGGACTAAAACATCTGGTCTTTTACCCGGTTCATCTGGTTTATATTCAGATGTGGTAGCTGGTGCTACGGCTACTTTTTCTGTGGGGTTAGTAGTAGCTGCTGCTGCTGATACTTTTTCTGTAGGTTGAGTGGTAGTTGATGCTGTTGAATTTGTGGTGGTGGTAAAGCCCAGAGTAATATTATTATCCTTTCGCATTACGGGTTGACTGCTAGGGACATCATCAGTACCTGTAACTGTTACCCGAATGCTATTAGCGTCTAACTGCTTAACTTCAATAGCTGCGATTCCCGGCGCTGGGTTTTCTTGACGGAAGTTATCACCCTTGGCTAAACGCAGTTGAGCATTAATCACATCCGCAACTAAGGATTTATCCTTTTTAGTTGTGAATACCTGGGGACGATCCCCAGTAGCAGTTTTTAAAACTACACTAACCCCTCCCTGGATAGGATTGAGTTTGACATCAGTAACTTGTGTTAGTTGTGCTAATACTGGTTGGGCTGCTAAGAGTACGCAAGCTGCCGCACTTGATACGAAAACATTATTATGAAACTGTTTCACAGTTCATTCCTCACATAAAATAAAAGTGTAAATCGTAACTTATAGCAGGGAACAGGAAACAGGGAATAGGAAATAGGTAGAATATTCGATTTTACCTCTGATCCCTGAGCGAAGTCGAAGGGTTGCCTCTTGCCTCAAATTTGCTTATTTTTTCGGTGCTGCTGGTGCTATTTTAGCTGCTAAATCTGCTGTTTCTTCGGATGTGAGTGGCATTAAAGCCTCTAATGCAAAAGTTGTCGTCAACTTACCGATACCAATTTGCACGGGGTTCTCTTTATCACCTGACATCTCTGGTGCAGACAATTTGGAGTCATAGTTTTTAACTAACAATAAAGGCTGTAATCGCTCAATGTTTCGCATAATTGATTGGGTTTGCTCAAAATTTCCCTCAATTTCTACATTGACGATACTGCGTTTAAGTTTATTGTTAACTTCCACTCCAAAACTGCTATCTTCCACGAGAACAGGTTTTTCAGAGGTTGGAACAAATCTTTTCATCTTGGCTCTAATAGCATTACCAAAAGCTTGTCCATTGCTAGAATCTATTAACCGACTGGTATCTAGTAATAGGGTATCCAAACTTTTTTCATCTGCAAATAAAGCTAAAACTTGTTTTTGTTGTTGTTTGGCTGTGACTAAATCTGCTTCTACTTTACCGATTTGTTGGGCTTGGATTTTCTTTTGAGTAACATCTGTTGTTAGTTGATCACGTTTGGTTTGTAGTTGTTGATAGTTATCCCAAGCGGGCATTGCTATACTAAACAGCATATAACCTGCACCTGCTATACCTAGTAAGCCGACTACAGCCCCAATAATAGTTGGTGTTAGGGTGATTCCAAAAACAACAGGACTAGAATCTTGAATCTCTGTCCCTTTGTTGGGAAAATTGTATTCATCACTAAATGTCATTTGGCAATGACTCCTACTTTTTTGATATTACGAAGTCTATCTACTAGTCCGACTGTACCTTTTTTCTCTAATTCTTGAATTAAATCAGATGCTGGCACGCTACTTAAACCTGTTTTAATAGTGTATTTAACTATTTGAAGAGGTTTGACTTTTACATCAGATTTACTAAATTTATCAGCCTTGGGGGGAAGAAAACCCGTAATGGCTGGTGCATCTATTAATTCTGCTGTGATAATTTTGGTTTCGTTCAAAAATTTAGATTGTCCTAAACTCAAGGCAAAATCGTTGACTAAGGCATAGGAAATAGCAAAACCAGAAATTTCTAAGAATCCAGCAGTATTAATCGGGGTTGTACCAGGAACTCCAGGAGGAGGAGCGGCTATTTGTCTAATGGTTTCGATTTGCACCTTGCCGGGAATGCGATCGCGCAAATCCTGTAACATTGCTGACCAAGGGCGTATCTGATCAAACACTGTTACTAAAGCTTTAGTTTGGCTATTAATACTGGCTGTTTCTGCCTTAATTTTGTTGATATTGCCTATTTGTCCATCTAAACTTTTACTTTCCTCCTCTAGTTTTGCGATTTCCTGTGTTAATTCAGCGGTTTTCCCTTCCAGAATCGACAAACCAATAAACATCAAACCGGGTAATACTAAACCTACTCCCACTCCTATATAAACTGGGATTAAATTACCTAATTGAATAGACGTTTTCTGAACTTTCGTTGCAGTTGTTTTTTGATATTCTGGACGATCTTTAAGAAAGTTAATATCTAAACTGTACATTTTTTTTACATCCCCCGCATTCCTAATCCAAGGATAATACCCAACCCAGGACGTTTAATTAAAGGATATTTTTCAGCATCTACTTCCAAAGACAGAGAAGTAATCGGATCTATTTGGGTAGTTGGTAAACTCAATCTTTGAGTAAAAAACTCATCCATTTGTAGTAATCCTCCCCCTGGCCCTGCTAACAGAATCTGTGCGACTTCCAGATTTTCACTTTGATTGAGGTAAAAATCAATAGAGCGCCGCAGTTCATCCGCTAACTCTCCTAAAACCCTCAACATAGAAGCCATACCGGGATTACTCCCAGTTACCCCAGTATTGGCTGCATCTGCGGAAGTTGCGGGAATAGTCATACTCTCCAACATATCCATATCCCGTGATGCTGGTAAATTCATAGCTCTTGATAGCGCTGTTTGCAGTTGATATGTTCCAATCGGCACTGTTCGAGAAAATTGTGGCACACCATTGATAATAATGGCAATTTCCGTACTATCAAACTCAATATCAACTAATACTGCTGCTTCTTCTGGTCCGAATAGCCGCAATTGATCACGAACAGTGCGAATAAGGGCAAAACTGTTAATTTCTAAGATATCAACAGTTAATCCTGCCTGTTCAAAAGTATTCAAATAGGTTTGAGTGACATCTTTACGAGTCGCAACCAACAAAACCTGTACTTTTTCGATACCATCTTCATCTACAAAGTAGCCAAGTTTTTGATAGTCAACATCGGCTTCTTCTCGAGGATAGGGTAAATACAAAGATGCTTCATGGTTGAGTACCATCTCCCGCAATTCTTTGTCATCTAATTCAGATGGCACAGGAATCAACCGTACAATTGAGTCTCGTCCTGGGATACAAGTAGCAACACGGGTTGCTTTAGTTTTACTTTGAGCGATCGCTTGCTGAATAATTTCAGCCATGCCTGGAGAATCAGCAATTTGACCATCAACAAATATACCTTCTGGTACTGGTACTGTTGTCAAAGATTCGATTTTTAAGCTTTGGCGTTGCTTACGTAGTTGTACTACATTTACCCTTTCCGGTGCTAGTTCAATACCAATAGCTTTATTGGATTTACCAAAAAAACTAGTGAAGGCTTTAACCACAGTTTTACCCGCTAGATTACAAAAGAAAAATATTAACGTTAGGAGTCAGGGAATTAGGAGGTAATTATCAAAATGACCGATTACCCACTACCACAATTGATATATCCTATAATCTCCATAATTCTCCATTTACTTTTTACCCAGATTAATTCTAAAAATACTACCACCTACGATGATGATTCGATTGCAAAAATTTAAACAACTGTTTTGTTGGGTATTACTAGGCTTATTTACTAGTTGGCTAGTTAGTTGCAGCACAGGTAATGTTGATAATAATTCCAAAGTTGCTAAAAATGGAACGGCTATGATCGAGTTTTGGACAATGCAACTTCAACCACAATTTACCGACTACTTTCAAAGCCTAATTACGACTTTTGAATCACAAAACCCAAGTATCAAAGTTAAATGGGTAGATGTACCTTGGTCTGCTATGGAAAATAAGATTTTAACAGCAGTCTCAGCAAAAACGCCACCAGATGTTGTCAACCTTAATCCAGATTTTGCTTCCCAATTAGCGGGAAAAAATGCTTGGCTAGATTTAGAGGCCAAAGTTCCAAATCAAACCCGTTCCACCTATCTACCAAATATTTGGCAAGCAAGTACCCTCAATGGTAAGAGTTTTGGGATTCCTTGGTACCTCACTACTCGACTAACTATTTATAACACCGATTTATTAAAACAAGCGGGTATTGTAAAACCTCCTGCTACTTACGCAGAATTAGGTCAAGCAGCACAACAAATTAAAGATAAAACTGGTAAGTATGCTTTCTTTGCTACCTTTGTCCCCCAAGACTCTGGCGAAGTGTTGGAATCCTTGGTACAAATGGGTGTCACCCTAGTTAATGCTGAAGGTAAAGCTGGTTTTAATACTCCCCAGGGAAAAGCCGCTTTTCAATATTGGGTAGATTTGTATAAAAAAGGTTTGTTGCCAAAAGAATCTTTAACTCAAGGTCATCGTCATGCCATAGATTTATACCAATCTGGAGAAACGGCTTTTTTAGCTTCTGGTCCTGAATTTCTGAAAACTATTGCTAATAATGCCCCCAAAGTTGCTAAAGCATCTGCAATTGCCCCACAAATCACAGGTGATACAGGTAAGAAAAACGTTGCTGTCATGAATATTGTTATTCCTCGTGATAGTAAATATCCTGATCAAGCTGTTAAATTTGCCTTATTTGTGACTAATGATGAAAATCAGTTAGCCTTTGCTAAAGCTGCTAATGTTCTCCCTTCAACAATTAAGGCATTGGCTAATCCATACTTTAAGGATGTTCCTGCTAATGCCACAACAGTGGAAAAGGGACGGGTGATTAGTGCTACACAGTTACAACAAGCAGAAGTATTAACCCCCAAACTCAAAGATTTTAAAGTTTTGCAAAAATCAATTTACGAAAATTTACAAGCCGCAATGTTAGGACAGAAAACTGTGGATAAAGCTGTGGAAGATGCCGCCCAGCAGTGGGATAATCGGTAGGGCTGGCTGGTTCTCTTTTTTTGTAAATAGTGATGGTGTGTGTCAGATGATAAATATAAGTGCAGCTTTAGAACCGATTGCGGCTTGGTTTCGTTCTCTGGGTGTTCCTGAACCGATTGTGCATTGGGGACATCCAGCGATGATGGGAATTGTAATTTTTGTGGTGGGAACTTTTGTGGGGGTGACGGGTTGGCGCGGAAAGTTGCTGGAGGGTAGGGATAAGGACGCAGCAATTCAAAGCCGTAACGCCCATCGTCAATTAGCTCCTTGGTTGTTTGTATTTTTGGCAGGTGGCTATACTGGTGGGGTTTTGTCGTTGGTGATGCAGCAAAAACCACTGTTTGAAAGTCCTCATTTTTGGACTGGTTCGCTGGTGTTAATACTGTTATTGATTAATGGTGTCATTTCTTTGAGTGGATTTTTTGGGAATCAGGCTGGGTTGCGTGCGGTTCATGCTTATTTAGGGTCTACAGCACTTTTGATTATGTTTGTTCATGCTGTTTTAGGGTTTAATTTGGGGATTTCTTTGTGATGTTGTGATTGCCAAAGCTGCTAAAGATGAATTATATCTTTCCCAAGCAGGTTAAATATTTATGCGGTATTCTCTGAACTGGGTGCTTTGGCATTTATTTTGATTTATGATGCAGACAAGTGGAATAATTATCTGTCTTAGTTATATTTTGGGTTTGCTGTTTACGGCTATTCCTTGGGGTGGTGTGTGGATTCTGCTGTTGGGTGTGGTTGGGGCTGTTTTCTTTCGCCGCACATATACTAATTTACGGAAATTTGCCCTTAAAAAAGAGGGTGCTGTTGGCAAAACTAAGGCGGTTGCTAATAACTGGACGGGTACTCCCCATCCGAGAATATGGTTAATTGCTGGTGTGGTGGGTTTGTTGGCTACTGTTTATTTACAATTGCGTGTTCCTCAACCGGGAATTAAGGATATTAGTCAATTTGCGGCTGGGGATAATAGTAATCTTGAACAATTGGTGATTGTGCGGGGGGTGGTGGATAGTAATCCCCGCGTAACTCGGAGTCAACGAGGACAGTTTTGGTTAACAGCAACTCAGTTTGATGAGGTGAAAAATGATGAGAGATCTGCGGGGATTCCCAAGGGGGTGACGGGTAGGTTATATGTGACTGTGCCGATACTGCAATCTACTGGTTTATATCCTGGACAACAAATTGCAGTGACTGGATTTTTATATAAACCGACTGCGGCTTCTAATCCTGGTGGGTTTGATTTTCAGAAATATCTGCGCCAAGAGGGGACTTTTGCGGGTTTAATTGGTAGGCAGATTAATATTTTGGATGATGAACATCCTTGGGGATGGTGGCAAGTTCGTGAGAAGATTGGGCGATCGCAAGCTCGTTTATTAGGTGTTCCTGAAGGTCCGCTTGTCAGTGCAATGGTTTTAGGTAGTAAGGCTGTTGATTTACCTTATGATATCCGTGATTTATTTGTTAAGGCTGGTTTAGCTCATGCTTTGGCTGCTTCTGGGTTTCAAACTTCTCTAATTTTGGGTGTAATTTTACAGCTAACAAAGCGTGCCAATAAAGCGACGCAGATTACTCTGGGTGGCTTGGGATTAATTACTTTTTTGTTTTTATCAGGTTTTCAAGCTGCGGTGTTAAGAGCCGTTATTATGGGTTTTGCGGCATTGGTGGGTTTAGCGTTAGCAAGAAATGTTAAACAATTGGGATCTTTGTTAATAGCCGCAACTTTATTATTGTTGTTTAATCCTCTATGGATTTGGGATTTAGGTTTTCAATTGAGTTTTTTAGCAACTTTGGGGTTAATTGTTAGTGCATCTGCAATCACTCAACGTTTAGATTGGCTACCACCTGCGATCGCTTCTTTAATTTCTGTACCTTTAGCGGCAACAATTTGGACTTTACCGCGATTGCTGGAATTTTCTAGTGTCATTCCTATTTATAGTGTGCCTTTAAATATTTTAACTACACCATTTATTTCTATCATTAGTATTGGTGGAATGATTAGCGGTTTGGTAAGTTTGATTTCACCAGATTTAGGTGGTACTTTAGCCAGTTTGTTATATTATCCGACCCATTGGTTAATTCAAATGGTGGAATTCTTTGCTAATTTGCCAGGAAGCTTGGTGGCAGTTGGGAGTATATCAATTTGGCAAATGTTGACTATTTATATTTTAATTATTTTAGCTTGGTTGGTCAAATGGTGGCAAAAACGTTGGTGGTTTGCGGGTTTAATTGCAGTTAGTTTGGTACTTATTCCCATTTGGCATTCTGCTAATAATTTGGTGAGAATTACTTTGTTAGATACTAGAAGTGAACCTGTTTTAGTAATTCAAGATCGGGGAAATATTGCGGTAATTAATGGAGGAAATGAAGGTACTGGTAAATTTACAATTTTACCATTTTTAAGACAGCAAGGGATAAATGAGATTAATTGGGCGATCGCTAGTAAGTTTCCCGGCTATACCCATGATGCTTGGGTGGAAATTATGCAAAGTTTACCAATAAAAAATTTGTATGAATATACTCCTAAGTTAGAAGATAATATTGCCACTCAACTACTGCAACAACAACTCCAGAAACAACAAGGAATCTATCAAAATCTAGGACTTGGACAATCTATAAATAATCCCACAATTACGGCACAATTAATTAATGACCAAGTACCAATTTTAAAGTTACAACTTTTCAATCAAAATTGGTTATTAGTCGGTAATATTAAATCTCAACAAATTAGAGAATTGATTAAAAGCGGAGATTTGTCTTCTCCCCAGGTTTTATGGTGTCCATCAGAATCATTGCAAGATTTAGTTTTAGCACTTAAACCACAAATAGCGATATCTCCTGCTAATAATCTAGATAAAAAAACATTATCTTCATTGAGTAAAGAACAAACAAAACTTTTCTTTACTGGTAAAGATGGCGCTATTCAATGGACACCCAATGGAAATTTTCAAACTTTCATTCAGACGACAGAAAATAAATCTTCTGTTTTATAATATGGGGTTTTTCGCGCAAAGACGCTAAGGAGCAAAGACGCAAAGGAAGAAAGAGATATAATAGAGCATCCTGATCCCGTTAGGAAATACGCTACTACACAAACGAAACCTCCGTGATTTTTAACCTGCGAAGGCAGGTTTTGTCTGTGTAGCCGCGACTTCTAGTCGCCAGGGCAAGTAATAATTTAGACTTGTTCATTCATCCTCTAAGCATCTTGCGGATTAAGACGACTCATTTGCCATGTAGTATATGTACCGATGGGACTCCAAAGTAAATAGGGCAATAATAGTAATGCTGCCCAAGGAGATACTGATAAAACTGCCAGTGTAATTAATAAACAAATCAGTAATCCTGTACCACCGAGAATTGTACCAGCGATAAGACTGCGAAGACTTAACATTACAGGGGTATAAGCTATAGTAAATATCTCTAGTAGTAGGTACAAACCCATCATTAAGCGGGTTATATCAGTGTTTGGGTTATGTTCCCAAATTATGTAAGCTGACCAAGCACCACAAATAAATATTACAGTCCAAATCAGGGGAATTGCTGATTCAAATGTTAACCATTTAGGTCTTTGTAAATGCCGAAACCATTGACTCTGATTGGGTGTAACCAAGTTACCAGCGAAGCCAACGAAGAATGCTATACTGCCAATTATCATCCAAGATTTTATCATAATCGTCTTATTTCTGACTTTGATGAAAGTCTGACGCAATCATATTACATTAATAAAGTATTTTAAATGCCCATTATTGATGGTTTCCACCGGAGTGGACGCAAGGGGGTAAAAACAAAATACCTTTTACCTGTTCCCTGTTCCCTCCTCATAACGACAATTTTAAACGCCAACCTACCTAGATATCGAATAAATATCACAAACCGCCTGTTGTCTCCCGATAGTATCAATTAATAAACGAAAACTTTATTGATAAAAATTAATAAATCATTAACTCACTTAGCAATAAGTTACACTATCTCAAATTTTTGAATGTGTTAGGTATGTTAGTAAGTCTAAAAATTATGTTGTCAATGAATGGTGAGATACCTTTGATTAATTTTCTCAGATAGTTTAGGATATGGCAGAAATTACAGCAACATAGATTCAGTTACTATGATTGCAAAGTTACCAAAGTCTTTTTAGGCGTACTTCGTAAAACTTATACTAACCATCATCTTTTCCGTCATGGTGCTGATTTTTAAAGAAAATTTCCATCGCAATAGACATACCTATAAGACCTTGAATCAGTTATTCTTGACAGGTAAATCTGTACGTTTTATAGCTTGCATTTTACCCTTATTGATCTGGTGGGGGTGCAAAACGGTACAAAGCCAATTTGTTCAACCGCAAGCTATATTAGTTTTAGGCGGTTCTACTCGCTTTTTAGAAAGAGAAAAATTTACAGCTAAGTTAGCTCACCAATATCCAAATATACCCATTTGGATTTCTGGAGGCAGTCCACCTCAGCATACTAAAAAAATATTTGCTAATGCAGGAATTGATCTCCAACGTTTAAATTTAGATTATGAAGCTGTAGACACGGTTACTAATTTTACTACTACAGTGAATGAATTGCAATCTCGGGGGATTAAAAGTGTTTATTTAATTACATCTGACTTTCATATGCGTCGTGCTTGCGTCGTTGGTGAAATTGTCCTAGGTAGTCGGGGGATGAATTTCAAACCCATACCAGTTCCTTCAGAAAATTCACCAGAACCTATTCAAAAATCTATTCGGGATGGTGCTAGAGCAGTTATTTGGGTAGCAACAGGTTATACAGGCGCGAATCATGTCAAAAATAAACAATAGATTTGCATAAGTGAGAGCGAATATGAAGGACAAGATTTGTGAAAGTTTTAATTTTTAATTTTTAATTTTTAATTGGGGAACAATTCCCAATATCACCACAATTTGATACCCTAGCTTAAACAGTTTTGAGAAAAGTTAAAGAGTGGAAATTCAACTTGGGCGGGGAAAAGTGGCTCGTCGAGCCTATGGAATTGATGAAATTGCTCTAGTCCCTGGTAACAGAACGCTCGATCCGAGTTTAGCTGATACTAACTGGAAAATTGGCAATATTGAGCGAGAAATCCCCATTATTGCCAGTGCAATGGATGGTGTAGTTGATGTAAAAATGGCTGTTGGTTTGTCCCAGTTGGGGGCATTGGGAGTAATTAATTTAGAGGGTATCCAAACTCGTTATCCTGACCCCGAACCGATTTTAGATCGGATTGCCTCCGTTGGCAAAGATGAATTTGTCAGTCTGATGCAAGAACTATATGCCGAACCCATCAAACCGGAATTAATTGAAAAACGTATTCAGGAAATTAAACAACAAGGCGGTATTGCAGCAGTTAGCGCAACTCCAGCCGGGGCAATTAAATATGGTGAAGTGGTAACTAAAGCCGGAGCAGATTTATTTTTTATCCAAGCTACAGTTGTTTCTACTGATCACCTATCTCCAGAATCCATTACTCCCCTTGATTTAGCGGAATTTTGCCATTCTATGCCCATCCCCGTGGCATTGGGAAATTGCGTAACCTATGAAGTTACCTTGGAATTGATGAAAGCTGGTGCGGCCGCAGTATTAGTGGGTATTGGACCTGGTGCTGCTTGTACTTCTCGGGGAGTGCTGGGTGTGGGTGTACCCCAAGCTACGGCGATCGCTGATTGTACAGCCGCTAGAGACGATTATTATCGAGAAACAGGGAAATATATTCCTATCATCGCTGACGGCGGTTTAATCACCGGTGGAGACATCTGTAAATGTATCGCCTGTGGTGCTGACGCTGTGATGATTGGTTCTCCATTTGCTAGAGCCGCTGAAGCCCCTGGCCGTGGTTATCACTGGGGTATGGCAACTCCTAGCCCAGTCTTACCCCGTGGGACTCGGATTCGCGTGGGTACAACTGGAACTTTAGAACAAATACTCAGAGGACCAGCAGGTTTAGATGATGGTACTCACAATCTTTTAGGGGCTTTAAAGACTAGCATGGGAACTTTAGGCGCTAAGAACATTAAAGAAATGCAGCAAGTTGAAGTTGTGATTGCTCCTTCACTGCTAACTGAAGGCAAGGTTTACCAAAAAGCCCAACAGTTAGGCATGGGTAAATAAGGGACTGGGAAGAAACACATTCTCCCTGTGGCTTGCTTCTGAGCTTCTGTGTCTGCTCTGTTGCTTAACTAGCTGACCAATCAAAAAACTTTTCTAGTAGTCACAAAGAATGACTGGAAAAATCAGATATCTAGCCTACAATAGAAGTGGCGGAGACAAATGTTTCCGTTCACTCCTCACACCACACTCCGCCCGGACTAATGTTCGGGCGGTTCCTTATGGTAAGCATTAATTTTCTAGTTTCTTGGCAAATATACATTCTTTACCCTCAAGAGGATGTTTTTGCTATGGTAGAATCTTCACCAAGCTCAGAAATATCTTATGTAAAGGTTTTTAAGTATGTCAGCAACCGCACAAGTTACGGATTCGACTTTTAAACAAGAAGTCCTCGACAGTGAAGTTCCTGTATTAGTTGATTTTTGGGCTCCTTGGTGTGGTCCATGTCGAATGGTAGCCCCTGTTGTAGAGGAAATCGCTATTCAGTACGAAGAAAAAATCAAAGTTGTGAAAGTGAATACTGATGAAAATCCTCAGATTGCTAGTCAGTACGGCATTCGCAGCATTCCCACATTAATGATTTTCAAAGATGGAGAAAAGGTAGATATGGTTGTCGGCGCTGTACCTAAAAGCACTTTATCTAATACTTTGGAAAAGTATCTTTGAAGCTCAGTAGACAACAAACTGCTTTTGAGTTATTCAATTACAAGATCAATTACGGAACGAAAATGGTGCTTTTTGCCTATCTTTTTTTAAATAAAAAAAGCCTGGTGTCAGTACCACTTTCGGACATTTCCGTTCTGATTGTTAGTCGAATAAAGCTTAGTTACTAAGAAGCCTGTATTGTAATAATTGCAGTCAATATAGGAAATATCATGTAAAATAACGTAAGTTGCTAGTAACTGTTGTGTTCTAGCAGCTTTGGTTAAAATATAATGCCATTATTGCGGCAGTACCCATGACCTCTGAAGCGTCGTTTTCTTCATTAGATTCTTTACAAGCGAATATTGCTGAATTAATAGACCGTTTACCGACACTAAAACATCGGCAATTTATTCAGCAATCACTGTCCACAATTTTGCGTCTTGCTGATAGTGAGATTGAACGTCTTGATTGGAAAATATTATCTGCTGCTTTGGTAGATATGGAATGTGGTTTCCAGTTGTTTTATAACTACCGTCATGTTCGGAAAATTACTATTTTTGGTTCTGCCCGTCTAGCATCAGATACACCATCATATCAAATGGCTCTGGAATTTAGTCGCGCTGTTTCTAAGCTAGG
>JANMGZ010000397.1:0-2643 GCA_031374905.1 Dolichospermum sp. OTE_70_metabat_362_sub | reverse complement strand
CACTTGGTTAAGGTTATCAATTGATGATTTATCCAAATAAGGGTGTTTATCTTGTTTTGTGGTTGTCTCTTTTAAAGTCTGGAATTGAGTTGATATTATTTTTATTTCTTTATTTATTTTTTCAATGCTTTCCTCAATTTTTGGTAAATTACCACTATCCTTATTTTCTGGATTTTTCTCTATTAAGTTTTTGTATTTTTGTATAGGTTTTTTAATGACATTCTCTCTATTTTTCAAATATTCGTATTCCACTTGTTGAGGAATCCACAAGCGGTTAATAAGTTTTGGGAAAATTGTTTGAAATATAGATTCTCTTGCTCAATACTGTAGCCAAAAAAAGAGGATGAAGAGAGAGGGCTGATGTAGTAGAGTTATAGTCTTCCAAAACAAAAACTCGAAAACCACATACAGCCCATGTTTGATATCTTAACACTCTTGCAATGCCTACTACCAGAAATAAAAGTCACGACGATGCGGCAATTGAGCCAGATCATCATGGCCATGTTAGCCATGAGTGGACGAGTAACGATGTTGGGAATATCACGTTGGACGCTTAGTGGTGGTAGTTATCGGACAGTAATCAGATTTTTTCAGACAGTCATACCGTGGGCAACTGTGTTCTGGGTGTTTTTTCGGCGGCATTTATTTTGCCCAAATGATGTTTATTTGTTGGCAGGAGACGAAGTAGTAATAAGCAAAGCCGGAAAAAAAACCTATGGATTAGATAGGTTCTTTTCTAGTCTAATAAGTAAACCAATATCGGGTCTATCTTTCTTTACATTATCATTAGTAAGCGTTCAACAAAGACACTCATTTCCGATTCAGATAGAACAGGTAATAAAAAGCGATGTAGAAAAAAATCATGTATCACCAAGCCCTGAAGTAAAACCTCAAGAAAAACGTGGGCGTGGAAGACCTAAAGGAAGTAAGAATAAAAATAAACAGGAGGTAATTTTCACATCTGAATTACTAAGAATCCAAAAGATGATTAATGAACTATTTAAGTTAATAGCTAACTTTATTCCGCTCACTTACTTGGTTGTAGATGGTCATTTTGGAAACAATAATGCCTTGCAAATGGCTAGGCAAGTAAAGTTACACATAATTTCCAAGTTACGCCATGATTCAGCATTATATATACCTTACCAACATCCTGACCCCAATCATCGTTCTCGTAAGAAATACGGAGATAAGCTGGACTGGCGTAATATTCCTGGGGCATATTTGCGTCAAAGTAGTATTGAAGAAGATATCAAAACTGATATTTATCAAATGACTCTACTGCACAAAGAATTTGCTCAATCCTTGAATGTAGTGATTTTGGTAAAAACAAATATCAAGACGAATGCTGTTAGTCATGTGATTTTATTTTCCAGTGACTTAGATTTGTCTTATGAGAAAATAATCGACTACTATAGACTACGCTTTCAAATCGAATTTAATTTTCGTGATGCCAAGCAGTTCTGGGGATTGGAAGATTTTATGAATCGGGGTCAAACTGCGGTGACTAATGCGGCCAATCTTTCTTTTTTTATGGTCAACTTATCTCATTATCTTTTAGCTCAATTCCGTCAAGATAATCCTGGTGCTGGAATTATTGATCTTCAGGCTTACTGTCGTGGTTTTCGATATGTTCGTGAAATGTTAAAAATGCTTCCGGAACAACCAGAGCCTATTTTATTAGCCCAGATTTTTGCCAAGCTTACCTCTCTTGGTCGTGTTCACAATGCTCCTACAGCCGTTGAACCCTCGTAATTTGGCTACAGTATTGCTTGCTTGATCTGAATATAAATAAAACTCTAATAATGCAGATGTATCAAAAACAAAAATACAATCTTGCCATAATCTCTTCTCTCTGTCGTCGGAAAGAGTATAAATTTCTATACTTTGTTTGTTAAGCATCTTAATATTCCCTTCTACTTGTGTTAAATAATTATTAGACGTATAAAAGTGCTGCTTTGAGATCATCAGATTCAAGATCCGGCATTTCTTCTAGAACTTCTTCAGCACTTAAACCAGCAGCAAACAAATCTAATACATCTGATACCCTAATTCTCATCCCCCGAATACAGGGACGACCACCACATTGTTTAGGATTAATTGTAATTCTTTCCAGTAAATTTGACATATAAACTGATTTCATAAACTCTTATTTTCAGGATAAATCAAGTTTGTAAAACCTGCAACTTAATTAATAACAGTAATCACTATCTGCACTTTACCTTAATTTCCTCATTTCCCGATAGTAAACTTGCAAATTCCCTTTGATTGAGTAGAAAAAAATCTCAGAGTTGATAAATCGCATTGTAGAATAGAAACATCGTCAATGGAGCAACCCCGATGACAGTCATAAATGCAAAACCCTCTTTAACAAAAGTCTACGAACAAGACTACCTAATGTGGTTGGAAATGACTAGCGAACAACTCCGCACAGGGAAATTAGAAAATTTAGACATTGAGAACCTGTTAGAAGAAATTGTAGCAATGGCGCGAAAAGAAAAAGTTGCTTTAGAAAGTAATTTAGAAATCTTATTGATGCACTTACTCAAATATCAATATCAAGTCAATAAACGTACTTCGAGTTGGCGATATACCATTGACGAACATCGTAGTCGCATTCTCAAAGCCATAAAAGTAAGCCCA
>JANMGZ010000419.1:0-10086 GCA_031374905.1 Dolichospermum sp. OTE_70_metabat_362_sub | reverse complement strand
GTCAGTTGTCATTGGCAAGCAAATATCTTTTTCTTCTTATTACCCATTACCCATTACCCATTACCTGAATTTTGGTGATTGGTCAGTTATTAGTTATGCAGCAGTCAGAGGTAAAACAAAACCACTGACAACTGACAACCCACAACTGACTAACGAATATTCATTAAGCTGTAGCTTCTACTTCAGCATCTTCTAGAGATTCTGGATCTACTTGTCGGAGTCGAATGTGCTTTTTCCCTAAAGTGATGACAAACTCATCCCCAGGTTGAAGATTCATCTGTTTTGTGTAAGCTGCGCCGATTAATAAATTGCCGTTTGATTGCACACTAATTCTATAGCTGGCACTTCGTCCACCACGACCATTAGCGCTAGGGGAACTATCCAACTGAATACCCTCAGCATCAATTAGGGCATTCAAGAATTTCATCATATTGACGCGCTCTATACCATTTTTGGTAACAGTATAGTAGCCACACTGTTTAGCTTTGTCGTCTTTGCTGATTGCTTCTAGCTCTTTAACTTTTTTGAGCAGTTCTTCACCGACTAGGGGTTCAATTTTTTTCAGTTTAGGCATTAACTTAGGTCGAAAACGAATTTTTGAAGTTGTTGAGTGGATTTTATTTTAGCTGACATTGAACTAATAGGAACAGAATTCTTTAGTTTTTCGATCAGCCTAGCCAAGTATATTACACTCGTAGACAAAATTGTTGAAATATTATCAATATTCTCAAAAAATTATATGAAATATAATTACGATGATGCTGATAGCTACTATAGATAGGAATCTAATTTTGATTCCTTAAATTATTTTTGTAAGCACGCAAGAGGCAAGAGGTAAGATGCAGAAGGATTCTAGAACATTAAGATGTAGGAATTTTTATTTAAAAATTAAATAGGAGTCTTACTATAGTATTCTGATGGGATTTGCAAAATTACGAAATCCCGTAGGGAAGAGGGAAAAGCGATTGGGGAAATAAATTTAATGAAAATTGTTATATGAAACTAACAACGAGAGGACATTACAGTGTGAAAGCATTGCTAGATTTGAGTTTACAGCCCAAATATGGACCTGAATCTGTCAGAGCGATCGCTAAACGTCAAGATATTCCTGCTCCTTATCTCGAAAAACTGCTCATCGAAATGCGTCGGGCCGGATTAGTAACTTCAATTCGTGGTAGCGTCGGTGGATATAAATTAGCAAAAAAACCGGCACAAATATCTATTGGACAAATTTTAGAAGCAGTTGGCGAGAATATCACTAACTTACCTCTGAATAATCCCACACCTACTCAAACAGCAGATTGGGTAACATCGAGTCTGTGGAACAGACTCAACCAAAAGCTCAAAGAAGCCTTGTACAATATTACCCTGGCAGACCTTTATTATGATGCTCGCAGTTGGCAAGCATCTCAAGGTGAAGAAGCCAATTTTATAGTTTAGTTATTAGTGAAGGAGTCACCGAGTCAGAAGTCAGGAGTCAGGAGTCAGGAGTCAGGAGTTAGGACAAAGAGGAAGGAAGAAGAAAGGAAGAAGAAAGAAAGAAAGAAAGAAGGAAGAAGGAAGAAGAAAGAAGAAAGAAGAAAGAGGAAAGAGGAAAGGAGAAAGAGGAAGAGGAAGGAAGAAAAAATGATATCTGCTGTTTTGGTTTTAGCTGCATTGTTAGATTACTTAATAGGAGATCCCTGGGGTTGGCCTCATCCTGTGCGAGTCATGGGATGGGTAATTTCTTGTTTGAGTAAACTCGCTCTCCGATATTGTCAAAATCCTCTTTCTGAGCGTCTTGCGGGAATTTTATTGGGTATGATTGTCATAATTGGTAGTGGTTTGGTTGGCTGGATAATAGTGCAAACTGCTAAATGGGTACATCCATTTTTAGGAATTGCTGTAGAAAGCATTCTGATAGCTAGTTGTTTTGCGCTTAAAAGTTTACGAAATGCAGCGATGGAAGTTCTTCAACCTTTAAACAATGGAGAATTAGAACCAGCGCGTCAGGTATTAAGTAATTATGTTGGGAGAGATACAGCCAATCTTTCCACAGCGGAAATCCTCAGAGCAATCTTGGAAACAGTTACAGAAAATGCTACTGATGGTGTCATGGCTCCTCTTTTTTATACTATTATTGGTGCATTTATTCCTGTTATCGGCGCTGTCCCTTTGGCTTTAGCATATAAAGCTAGTAGCACTTTAGATTCAATGGTCGGTTACAAAGAAGCACCTTATACTTATATTGGTTGGTTTAGTGCGCGGTGGGAAGATGGTTTAACTTGGTTGCCTTGTCGGTTAACAGTGATAACTTTATCTTTGCTATCCTTAAAACCTCTAAATGTTTGGCGAATTTGTCGCCGTGACGCAATTAAAGATCCTAGTCCTAATTCTGGTTGGAGTGAATGCGCTTATGCTGCGATTTTAGGTGTGCAAATGGGAGGCATAAATTGGTATCGTGGAGTAGCTAAAGAAAAACCACTTTTAGGAGATGCTATTTATCCCATTACACCAGATTCTATTGATAAAGCCTTAAAATTAACCCGATATGCGTTTTTATCGTGGTTAGGACTAGCAATATTTTTAATTCATTAGTTGTGATTTCTAAACCCAATCCCCAATCACTAAATTGTATGTCTACCAAAGTAGTTGAAATTCTTTCATCAGAAGAACTGCGTCGTACATTAACTCGTATGGCTTCTCAGATTGTGGAAAGGACACGAGATTTATCTCAGTTGTTACTTCTGGGTATTCATACTAGAGGAGTACCATTAGCTTATTCATTGGCACGGCAAATAGAAATCCTAGAAGATGTCAGCGTTTGTATAGGCTCTTTGGATATTACATTTTATCGTGATGATCTTGATAAAATCGGGTTGAGAACTCCAGAAAAAACTGATATACCTTTTGATTTGACAGGTAAAACAGTTGTACTTGTAGATGATGTCATTTTTAAAGGGAGAACTATTCGTGCTGCGTTAAATGCAGTCACTGAATATGGTAGACCAGAAGTAATTCGTTTAGCTGTATTAGTAGATAGAGGTCATCGAGAGTTACCAATTCATCCAGATTTCGTAGGGAAAAAGTTACCCACAGCGAAGGAAGAAATTGTTAAAGTTTATCTGCAAGATAGTGACGGAAGAGATGCGGTTGAGTTAATTAGTAACTGAAATTTTCTACAAGCTAATTTTTGTTAGTTAATTATTTCACTGTTGATAAATCAAAAATACCGAACCAATTGAACCAAAATTTTCTACATAAATTTTGTTATTATAAAATAATCCTGGAGACATTCCTCCATCAAATAACATCCCTTCTTGAATTGTTCCTAAACAGTTATTTTTAGCAATTCCTGTTAAGACATCATCAAACTGATTGGGTAATAATTCTTTATTATTATCAGAAATCTGAATAGTAGAATTAGCTTTGGCATCATTTACTAATAAGATGACATAACCTTTGCTAGTAATAGCAACCAAAGAACGATTAGTAGCACCTTTACAAGCAAATTCTCCTAAAGCTTTACATATATCTTTAAATTGTCCTTGATTGTAAAATCTGCCATTACCTCCCACCATATTGTAATTAAGAATATTTGCTCCTCTTCTTCCAGTTCCCATAGTTGCTTTTCGTTGTTGAGGATTTCCTGCTGATATTCCAAAGGAAGAACGTCTATTTTTAAATGCTCCTGAATACTCGACACCGCGAGAAATATTTAAACCTTGGGGTTGATTTTGTGTATCTATATAATCAGCATTAATAGCCGCAATGGGTAATTTACCATTTAATTTAGAATTACCATCTCTGATAATTTCTCTAAACTGTTTTGGTACATATTGTTTCCGAAATCTTCCTCTAGCATCTTTAGCATAAATCTGATGAGCTAAACCCACATTTACTTTAAAATCTAATTGTGGAGATTGAGGATTAAAAATAATTACATGATTAATCCCTTTACTATATCTTTCACCATTATTATTAGTTTGAAAAAAGTCAATACTAAATTGAGGATTTTTGCCAGGACAATTACCAGACTGTTTTGATTTTGAATTAGCTGCCACATCTTGACAACCTGAGATTAAAGCTGCTGCAATTGTTGCAATAGATATGAAAAATAATTTATTTGTGTTCATGTTATTTTACTTTATTTTATTTTTTCATCTCCTTTTTTCAAAAAAATTTTTAACTAAATACAGTCAAACCCTTTTTCACCTCTCAACTTTCTATCAAATGTCGCTGTTATATTACAACCAGATTGTTGAGCAACTGCACCAATTAAATAATCAGAGAAATCAGCATTTCCTTGTTTAAAATGCTGTAATGCTTGATAAACCACAGAGCGATTTTCCCATTCCAAAACAGCACATTGTAGCATCATTTTTATAGTATTACTAATTTCTTCTCTACGAAAATTATAAGGTTTGCCACGCAAAACCGAAATTAATTCACAAATAACAATATTAGCGACAAAGCACTGTTCTCCTCCTTCCACAATCTCAACAGCTTGCTGCCATTGCTGCTCATTATCTTTCCTGAGTTAACGCACTAAAATATTTGTATCAAGTCCAATCACTTGCTCCCTCACTGATACTTTGTTCGATTTCTGCTAAAGTTGCAGCAATCATCCCTTTTCTGTGTAGAATACCGGATAAGTTTTGGATAGAGACATTCAGGGGAATAAGTTTCACTATTCCATTTTCATCAATAACAAAATCCACCTTACTTCCTGTGTCCAAGTTTAGATAATCCCTGATTTCTTTAGGAATAGTTACTTGTCCCTTCGTTGTAATTGTTGCACTAGCCATTACTTAAACTCCTGACTTGAGTTTCTTGCTTAATCATATCTGAAGTTGTTTATTTTTTTCATGAAAAACCCGCTATAAAAATACTATAGCGGGTAAAATTAACAATTTCAGTTATGGTTAATTTTCAGATACAAATATTATGCAAGCCATTCTAAAACAGCTTCATCTTTGGTATTAGTATGACGAGAAGGTGTTTCGCGCTCGAACTTCATGTGAATAGAACGGGTTTGTTCACCATCAGCCGCGACGGCTAGAATTGGGTAGTCAATTAAACCATCTTGGAAGGACATTTGGAAGCGGAATGTACCATCTGAATTAAGTTTAATGGGACGACCACCAATAGTGACAGTTGCATCAGGTTCAGTTGCACCGTAAACAATCAACTCAGCATCAGCAACTAACCAGAATTTGCGAGGACGCACAGGAACAGCCGAAGCGGAGAAACCGACACCGGACATACCCACACCGGACATGGTTAAACCAGATACGTTAGGAATAGCCCACATACCCACACCAGATGGGAAAACGTAGGAACTGAGAGCTTGTTCTGGAGCAGCAGAACCGGGGACGTGCTGCATAGAACCGAATATAGAACCTGCTACCCGTTGAGCTTCAGCAGATTCTGCTAGATCAAATATTTGTTCGTAAATGGGGTTTCCACCACCAGCAGAGGCAGCGGTTGGTAATTTCTTCGATGGGGGAACTAGTTCATAGAAGGTCTTACCACGTAAATCTTCTTCAAAGTCTACAGTGATAAAGACATCTTCAATCCAATCGGAAGGATAAACAGGGGGAATATGGACTCTAGCAGAACGTGCTAATACTAACCAACCACCATCAGCGGTGCGATAACCGACATCTATCACATAATCGCGATCGCTTACGGGAATTGGCAAATACCATTCTCTGGCTAGTTCATCAGCAGGGTATTCTTGGATACTGTGGGGACTTTGATAATCTAAATCAAGATCAGTAACATCATAAATCCGCAGCGCTAGAGTTTGTCCACCTTGACGACGCAATTCTTCTTTATGGTCGTTAGGAATATCCCAATAAGTGTAAGCCCATTGAGGATCACGCGGTAATAAAACTATCCGGCTGTCACCATAACCAGCAGGTAAATCTGCTAGTGCTTCATCAACATCAGCTAGAGAACCACCTGTGCGATCTTCTTGACCTAACTCAAATTTTGCTGCTTCCACGGTTTCTTGTGCCTCCAGATTAGGGGATGAACTGAGCGAGAACTTACTATGCTGAACTTCTTCAATTGATGCTAATAACTGCGATTTCCGCATTCTGCTATAGCGAGATATACAGTATTCACTGGCAACTTTGCGTAATTGCCGTAATGTCATCTCTTCTAGTGGTGGGCGTTCTTTTGCCATTAATTTGGACTCCAGTAGTTTACAAGGTAAATTATTTTTTCCGGGTTAAAAAAAGTCTGATGAAATATCATCTACCCAGATTTTTTTATTCTTGACTCCTGGTTTTGCCCCAGTGTTAAATTTGTTTACTGTCTGTTTTTTATTAACATACGATCCCTTCTTAATACCTAGTTATGCTTTGGGTTTGCATTTCTTTGGGATTGCAAAGAGTTGTTAAGTAAATATTAACCAGTAAAACTATCTAGGGATCAAGGGGTCTAAAGATAGGTTTTACTATATTTCACGTAGTTATCAGCCCTTAGGGGATCAAATTGTCATGAAATCTTGATATAGCGATCTTCGCTAGGGGATTAATGTCAAAATTTGATGACAAAGACAGGGAACGGGAGTAGATTGTGCGATTGGTTGTTAGTTGAATCACGGTAATCAGACTGTACACATACCGATTTCATCCTAATTTCATTTCCAAATGAAATACTAGTGTATGAGTGCATATCTAAATGCCAAAGGCTCTATTATATTCGCCCAAAATTTTTCAAAAATCCTCCTACCTTAAAAACCATAGATAAAGCATCTGCCAAAAGACCCAGATCCCCGACTTATTTTCTGATCTTGTAAACAAATTATGAATTAATATAAGAAGTCGGGGATTTTTTTGTAGTTGGAAAATTTATTTTCATAGATAAACTTTCAATGACGCAAATCAACCGATAGAAGCAATCGTATTGTAAATAAATATTGAGACAAAACGATATTTCATCTTGATTTCATTCTGAAATGAAAAACTAGAATTATAGTCAAACAAAGGAATTTTTATGGCTGTAACTTAATACTTCAAAAGTATTAAGTCTTCATCCTCTAAAAGAAGTAAAATTTATGAAAAACAAAAATTTGATTTATAGTCTTATCGGATTATTAAGTAGTAGTGCTGTGAGCGGATTATTAATCATCAATAGTACACAAGCTCAAACTCCTAATCCAGAACACAATACTCATCATCCATCCACAAAAATTATGCCTCCCCCCCAAAGAGGGATGATGATTCACACAGATCAGCATTTCATTGAAATGATGGTTTCTCACCATCAACAAGCCGTGAAGATGGCTGATCTCGCATTAACTCGCGCTCAACAGCCAGAAATTAAGAACCTAGCTCAATCCATTAAAAAAGACCAAAACCGCGAAATTCAGCAAATGCGAACTTGGTACAAAGCATGGTACGGCAAGGAAGTACCCATAACAGCTATGAATCATCAAGAAATGATGGCAAGACATCAAGGCATGGGTCAACAGCCAAATCCAGACATGATGAAAATGCCGATGAACCAGAACATGAAAGGGATGAGTGTAGATTTAGAAACATTGAAAAATGCACCAGATTTTGACAAAGAATTTATCCGGCAAATGATTCCTCATCATCGCATGGCTGTTGAGATGTCGAAGATGGCTGCTCAAAAAACTAACAAGGTAGGAATTCGTAATTTAGCTAAGTCCATCATTAAAACTCAAACTACTGAAATTAACCAGATGCGGCAATGGTATCAGGCTTGGTATAAGTCAAATCCCGAATCAAGTTGAATTCTAGGCAGAAGTAGGGGCGAAGCACTCGGACAGAAAATAAATGGTTTCAGCGATAGATTATCGCCCGAATGCTTCGCCCTCTCAAGGAGGTCAATTATGTGGAGTTTATTCAAAGATGGCAAGAACTCATGAACATCACGGACATAGACACGCAAGCATAGTACCTCAAGGTGGGATGGCAAAAGATCCCATCTGCGGGATGACAGTACCTAAAGCCACATCTTTGAAGACAGAAAGAGGTGGACGCAATTACTATTTTTGCAGTCAAACTTGCTTAAACACATTTTTAGATCCAGAAACGGAACTCAAATCAATGCGGACTCGCGTCACCATTGCCATGACAGGGGTACTGTTTTTAGCAATTCTGCGAGCGGCTGCATTTTTGGGACTGGCAGCAGGTATAAGTATTTTAAGCTGGGTACCGATTCCCGCTCTACCTTGGTTCACTTGGGGGGTATGGCTTTTTATCCTGGCTACACCTGTACAGTTCATTGGCGGTTGGTCATTTTATGTAGGGGCGTGGAATGCCATCAAAAGCCGTAGTGTCAACATGGATTTTTTGATAGCACTGGGAACTAGTGTTGCTTACTTCTATAGTGTGGCGGTTATTTTCTTTCCTGATGTTATCCCCGTTCGAGTTGAGGAGCGTGATGTTTATTTTGAAGTTTCCGCCGTGATTATTGCCTTTGTTTTACTAGGCAAATATATGGAAGAGATTATTAAAAAGAACTCATCAGCATCAGTACGTAAACTCCTAGATTTAAAACCTGCTACTGCCAGAGTCATCCGAGATGGTATGGAGATGGAAATTCCGGCAGAGCAAGTAATGGTAGGTGAAACAATTGTTGTCCGTCCGGGAGAAAAAGTACCGACAGATGGAATTGTCTTGGATGGAACTTCATCTGTGGATGAGTCAATGCTGACAGGGGAATCATTACCAGTAGAGAAGCAAACTGGAGCAGAAGTTATTGGTGGTACTTTGAATAGAACTGGATTTTTCCATTTTCAGGCGACTCGTGTGGGGGCAGAAACTGCTTTAGCTCAAATCGTCAAAATTGTGGAGGAAGCCCAGACAAGTACGGCTCAGGTACAGCGATTAGCAGATAAAGTCACGAGCTATTTTGTCCCTGGGGTTGTGGGAATTGCTGTGCTGGCTTTTCTTGGTTGGTTATTGGTGGGGAACTTTCCCCAAGCTTTGCTGTCCTTCATTGCTGTGTTAATTATTTCTTGCCCCTGTGCGTTAGGTATTGCTACTCCAGCAGCCTTGATGGTTGGTGTAGGTAAGGGAGCAGAAGCTGGGATTTTAATTCGGAGTGGTGAAATTTTAGAAAGGGCAGAAAAGCTTTCCACTGTTATTTTTGATAAAACTGGAACTTTGACTCGTGGTGAGCCTAGTGTGACGGATATTATACCTTTGGCAGAACGCCCAGAAGATGAAATTCTCAGACTGGCAGCCGCTGTAGAAGCTGGTTCCGAACATCCTTTGGGTGAAGCGATTGTACGAGCAGCCAAACACCAGATGTTAGATATTCCCAAAGTTAATAATTTTGAGGCAATTCCCGGACATGGGATTCGGGGAGAAATAAACCGCGATCGCATCTTGCTTGGTAATCGCCGCTTGTTCGGTGAGCAAGGCTATCAGATAAATCCGGCAACAGAAGAGATACTGACTCGTCTGGAATCTGACGGTAAAACAGCCATGCTAGTTGGTTGTAATGGGTTACTAATGGGGATTGTAGCAGTAGCCGACACACTCAAACCGGAAGCGAAGGAAGCGATCGCTGCTTTACGGCGAGAAAAAGTCAAAGTTGTGATGCTGACTGGAGATAACCAACGGACTGCCGAAGCGATCGCCCGTCAACTGGGAATTGACCAGGTAATTGCTGAGGTATTGCCCGGTGATAAAGCCCAAGTTGTTAAAGATATTCAACGCCGGGGCGAAGTTGTAGCAATGGTAGGAGATGGAGTTAATGATGCACCAGCCCTAGCAACTGCTGACATTGGTATTGCTATTGGTTCTGGTGCAGATGTTGCTAAGGAAACAGGCGGCATCATTCTAGTTAAAAACGATGTCCGGGATGTTGTGACTTCGATTCGCCTATCCCGTGCCACAATGCTCAAAATTAAACAAAACCTATTCTGGGCGTTTATTTACAACGTTATTGGCATTCCCATTGCGGCCTTCGGTTTTCTGAACCCAATTATTGCCGCAGCGGCGATGGCTTTGAGTTCTTTGTCCGTGATTATTAATTCATCGCTGTTGAAAAGATTCAAGTTATCCAGCACATAGTCCTAGAAGTTTTTAAAAGATGTGTAGCCCGAAAAAAACAGTG
>JANMGZ010000325.1:0-2114 GCA_031374905.1 Dolichospermum sp. OTE_70_metabat_362_sub | reverse complement strand
TTTGTGGAAATTTTCACGCTTACTATGGGATAGCGTTCGCGAGAGCGTCCCGGAGGGAACTAGCGCTGCTGCAAGCAGTTCATGTTTTTTGTGGGATTCTCTAAAAGATTTAATTTCAGTAAATGCTGATTTTGTCTGAATCCGGATTTACAGGATTTAGCTATGCTGTTTTAAATTGTCCAACTATAGTATTAATAACCACTGCACGAGCGTTATACTGAGCTAATGCTCCCAAATACACCCAAGTTCAATACCCACTGGATAAGGTAATACATTTACCATTGCACCTGTATCTAGTAAGCCAGACGTTTGTAGTGAGTGTTTTTGATAGGTTAGTGTTAGCGGAAGATGTGGACGAAACCCAGCTTCACCTAACTCAGGCGCAAAGGTAATAAAAGGATATCTTTCAGGATTAGTCATTATTTTGAGATTTTGCTGCTTGTAAGACTTCTAGCATGGTATTTGCAGCGTCAAAAGCATCATAAGGCGACCAAACTGGATAAGATTGATTAGGTTTAATTAAGTTAGTTTCTTCTTGAGCTAGTTCAGATATTAAAACCTGCATGATGTAGAGTTTATCTGCACGGCTGAGAGTATGTAGGCTGTTGAGTAGTTCTGTAGAAACCATTTAAAAAACTCCAGGATTTCAAAGAGCGATACCTTTAGTAAGCTTTGCTAACACACTTCCACAACTAAGTCTATCGTAGTAGGGTAGGAGCGATCTAGTTAACAATTTAGCAATAAATATTGAGTTGAAATTACAATCCTTCAAGATATAGTTTTTGAATCTGATAGGCGATTTTTCTAACATCAGATAATGGTACTGGAATTCCCAAGGTTTTATAATTCTTGTTAGGTACAATTCTTTCTGTAAGTAATAGATGCTTTTGCCAAATAAGTGATCTCAAATTACCAGGCTGAATGATGATAATTTCTTGTTGAGGAATCAAAAATATCCAATAATCAGCCTGTGAACTCCACCCCCAGCCAGGGATATTTTTGATATCAACTGCAACCGTTTCAAAGAAAATATTTCCTGTGCGTCTTGCTGCTATATCATACTTATATTCTACGGTTGCAGAAGTTCCATCTTTACGTTCTATTATGCGATCAATTCCAGCCTCCTGATATCGAGAAATATCTGAAACATCTGTAACTTTATAGGTTTTTTGAAGCCACAGATCAATTATTATTTCGCCCTGCTTACCTAGTGTTTTTTGGGTTTTAAAATCGTAATATTTAGTTGGCATAGATATGAGGAATATAAAGTTGTACACCTTCTTGTCCTTCACGACAAATTGGAATACCAGCCCAACGAGATAACCAATTAATTAAAGCTCTGACAGATTTAGCCCTTCTAGGGTTAGTCTCACCACCACAGCTATCTAGTGAGAACTCTTTGATTACATCACGAATTAGTTCTAGGGTTAACTGTTCTTCCCCTCTAGTAGTTGCAGAAATAATGATTTGAATTGGTACAAATCCTAGTAAAGACTCAGCAAATAAACGATATTTAGTATTACTGTCAATAGTTTTGGTAATTAATTCTCCTTTGTCTGTAAGTCTATATGTACATACTTGTCTACCAACCTTATCAAGTTCTAATAGCCCTATTTCTTTCAAAAAATCACTGAAATAGTATCCACGACGAGCAATATCTTTTGCTTTAGTTGCCTGACTACCCATTACTAAACCTAAGTCATGAGGTGTTGTTACACCATTTGAAATATATTCAACTGCTTTGACATATTTTTTAGGATCTCCAATTTGAGGAATAGAATATTTTTTGAGTTCAACATTACTTAAATTTTCAAGGCTTTGTTGCCAATCAATTGAGTACGACATTTGATAAAACTCATAAAATTTGACAATTTTTAGTTTTGAACAAACTGTATAGACGATCTTAAATGTTTTTCCTTGTAATTCATATACAAGTCCCATTACTCCTGGATTAAAGCCACAATTAGCACCAGGCTAGTGTGTTAATTTTAACAAATAAACCAGGGATTTCCTTCATGCAGAAAGTATGATAGAAAAAAAGAATGTCTGAAAGCCCATAAAAAGGTTTTAGGGAAACAAAACAAGCAAAATGAAGGTAATAGGAGAATGGAAGG
>JANMGZ010000322.1:0-8928 GCA_031374905.1 Dolichospermum sp. OTE_70_metabat_362_sub | reverse complement strand
ATAAAAAATATCTCAACCATTTTAAAACATTCATAAATCACCAAAAATCTTGTTAAATAAATGGTATGGCTTGTCTGACAACAGAGAATCATCAGCCAAGTTAGCATTATCAAATTTTGCGTTGCCGAAAGTGACGGAAGATGGATAATAAAAGAGATTGTTAAAATTATGATGCAGGATAACTTTATTTATGAACGTTGAAGAATTTTTTGAATTAAGTGCTGGAAAGTGGTTTTCCCACCGCACCAGTCACCATTTAGCGTTTAAGCAATCAGAAGACGGGAAATCAGACATCGTAATTGAGATGTTAGCCGCTGATCATCCAGAAGTCATCAAACTGTGTGAACAGTATGAAATTGAGCCTAATACAGCTTCCTGTGGGGCGCGAGTTACCTGGAACGGCACAATGGAATGGGATGAAGAAAAACACGAAGGTTCTACAGTTTTAGCCACAGTCCCAAATGCAGATAACCCAGATGAGGGTAAATTACTACGGGAAATGGGTTATGCCGAAAAAGCCCCCGTTGCTGGTAGCTATAAAATTGGTGATGATGGAGCTTTAACCCTAATTACTGAGTATGAAACCATGTGGTCTGAAGAAAGGCTATGGTTTGCTAGTCCCAATTTGCGAATGCGAGTAAGTGTTTTAAAGCGGTTTGGTGGCTTCAGCATGGCTTCTTTCACTTCCGAAATCCGTATGGGTAGCACTGATGCTTCTAAAAAGGCTACTGAAGCAGCTAATTCTGCTGGTAGTTAGAGAAGCTTCAGGAACAGGGAAAAATCACCAATTAGTTCCCTGTTCCCTTTTGATTGTGCCTAAATTAAGCAATCTCTCAATTTTTCAGCAAGTCCAAAAAAGAGTTATTTGTTATTCATCAGATACACAAATTAACCTTTTGTATAGCGAAATTATAACGTCAATTCCTCGCATTCTTGATCCATTTATAAGCGATTCACTAACATTTGCATCAAGATAGAATTTGATGTTGTTCCTACATATTCAGGGAGTGATGATCATGTATTTTTTGCTAACAAAAATATAGGAATATATGTTATTTAAATTAAGATACATTAAATGATATTTAATCATCACAAAAAATATAGTAATTTTCTTGGCTAAAACACATATATGCTCATTTTTAGAAATTTCTCAGGAATAATTAACTTAAATTAAAAAAAATTAATATAGATTACAAACAATAACTAACATCATATTTTATTAATTTTATCGGGCAAAATTAGCAGTATGCTTAATAATAAGCAACCTAGTTGTAACTTCACGTAATTAGCCGTAAAAAACTTAATATTCATCACTCCTTTGTTTGTTGGTATTAATTTGGCTGCTAATCAGTTCACTGATGTCTAATTACTTAACTGGGTTGTTTAGCACATCAGAAAAAACATTCTGTTAGCTTGCGTGGTGCAGCCATAGCACAATACTAGCAACAATAAATCACAACAACCTTCACGACAAAGACGTAAAAATGATCCAAAAAATTTTGCTGGCTGTCTCTGGTTTGGGACACGCGGAAGAAATGCTCAAAAACTTGAAAGAAATGCCTTCATTTCGAGGAGCAAAAGTCACAGTTCTTCACGTTGTCACTCCACAAAGCACTGCTTCTGTAATGACTGATAAATGGGAAGAAGGGGGCAAAATTCTCGCTAAGGCTATTCAGTATTTAAACTTAGATCCTAGCCAAGTTTCTTCTATTTTACGTCAAGGAGATCCTAAGGATGTTGTTTGTCAAGTCGCGGACGAAATGGAAGCTGACTTGATTATTATGGGTTCACGGGGATTGAAGCGGCTACAATCAATTTTATCCAATTCCGTCAGTCAGTACGTTTTCCAATTGTCTTCCCGTCCCATGTTGCTGGTGAAAGATGACATTTATGTCAAAAACATTAAGCGCGTTATGGTGGCAATGGATAATTCTGATTCTGCTAAAAACTGCTTAAATTTGGCTTTGTTCTTACTCCGGGGTGTTGCGGGTGGACAATTGGTGTTAGCTAATATTAATCCCGATTTAGGTGGTAAATTATCAGGGATTACTGATCTTAAACCAGAGAGGAATTCTGTTTTAGGAAATGCTGTGACGGAAGCAGAAAAACAATCTGTAGCGGTGCGTTGTATTACTAGTAGTGGTAAACCTGGGGAAGAAATTTGTCGTTTAACTAATGAGTTGAATATAGACTTATTATTAATTGGTTCTCCAGACCGTCGCCCATCTATTGCTAAGAGTTTTGTTGATATAGATCGGCTCATTGGCTCGTCTTTATCTGACTATGTTCGTGTTAATGCTACCTGTCCAGTTCTCTTGGCACGTACTATTGGGTAATGTTTTTACAAAATTAGCGCGGACTAAATAAATAAAAACCCCTGCACTACATTTAGTTTAGGGGATTTTTATTTTATAGTCGAATTATTAACTATCTTTTCCACCGATTTTAAAATGCTCACAAAAGTTATTAGCTTTTCGCAAAGCCGTTAATTAACCTTCACGGCTGGCAGTTTGGATGTAAAGCATGATTAAAAATACGGCAGGTACTAGTACGAACAAAATGCTCGCTACGAAACCCAAATCATTAACTTGCATAGCAAGATAGCCTTTTGTGTAATTTCCAGTCAACTACTCTAGAATAGCATTATAGACGACAGAATGAAGTCAAATTTTTCCGAAGCCTTTAAGGTTTGGTAATAACGGTAACAGGTCCATTAACTAAGGTTTGACAAGCTAGACGGTAGTTATCGGGTTTGTTTTTGAATTTTTTGTTTTCTAAATCTGTACGTGGAGACAGGTTTTCTAGTCCTTCAGTGATTTGGACAACGCAAGTAGTACATTGTCCGGCACCACCGCAATTGGTCATTTTACTAAAAAATTTATATATATCAATCCCATTTTCTACAGCTTTAAGTCGGAGATTAGCACCATCTGCGGCCACTATTTCTTTATTCTCTTTAACAAATTTGATATTTCCCATCGTAGATTCCTGGTAATTAAGGATGTAACTGGATTAATTATATGAATTTATTGCAAAACATTAAGAAATATTAATTTTATAAAAAAATAGGACAGGTGGATGTTGCCTGTCCAAAAATGGGAGATGAGTAACTTATCTGAAACCCACTGCGGCTTGCCAAACAAATGCAAGTAACAAGAAGAAGACGGGAATAACTGGTAATACATCTACCAAGGGGTCGAAAATTTGGTAAGCTTCAGGCAGTTTTGCTAGTAATAGTGCTGCTTCCATGTTTGTTTAAATCCACCTAATAATCAAATATCTTTTATATGCGATATACATTTTATCATGGTTCGGTGATCCAATTTTGGATTTTGGATTTTGGATTTTGGATTGATTGGAATCCGGGCGACTGGAAGTCACGGCTACACAGGCGAAACCCACCTACGTGGGTTTTAAAGGGATTGTGTTGATTCAGTCCTCAATTTTTTCTAAATCAATTTCTGATGGTTCTAACCAATGACCAAAATCCGTAACAAAGCGATCGCTCAAAATTGAGGCGCGAATCTTTTGGGTAAAGCGAATTAATTCGGTGATGTTATGAATAGTCAACAAAGTATAAGCTAGTATTTCCTGCGATCGCACTAAATGAGATAAATAAGCCCGACTGAAATTTTCACAGGTATAACAAGGGCAAGTTGTATCCAATGGTGTAAAATCTTCACGAAACTTAGCATTTTTGATATTCCAGCGTTCACCGGACACAATAGCTGTTCCATGTCTAGCCCATCTGGTGGGAATCACGCAATCAAATAAATCTACACCAGAAGCGATGGCGATCGCCATTTCTCGATAAGTCCCCACACCCATCAAATAACGGGGTTTATTAATCGGTAACAGCGGGGCTGTAGTTTGCACAATTTGCGCCATTAAATCCGTTGGTTCACCCACACTTACCCCACCAATGGCATATCCAGGCATATCCAACTGCGCCAATTCTTGAGCAGCACGGGCGCGTAAATCTAAATATACTCCCCCCTGGACAATGGGAAACAATGCCTGATCCTGGCGTTGATGAGCGGATATAGAGCGTTTTAACCAGCGGTAGGTTCGGTCTGTTGCGGCTTCAACTTCCTGACGAGTAGCAGGATAGGGAGGACATTCATCAAAAGCCATGATCACATCCGCTCCTAAAATATTCTGAATTTCAATAGAGCGTTCTGGCGTTAATTTAATGATTTGCCCATCATGCGGTGAGCGAAAAGTTACCCCTTCTTCAGTAATTTTTCGCATTTCGCTGAGACTGAAAACCTGAAATCCACCAGAATCTGTGAGCATGGGACCAGACCAACCCATGAATTTATGTAGCCCACCACCACCAGCAACGATGGCTTCTCCCGGTTGGAGGTGTAAATGATAGGTATTAGCTAAAACCATCTGCGCCCCCGTTGCTCCCAATTGGGCAGGGGTGATAGTTTTGACATTAGCTAATGTTCCCACAGGCATAAATCTGGGTGTTTCTACGATTCCGTGGGGAGTAGAAAATATTCCGGCTCTGGCTTTGGTCTGGCTACAGGTAGCGAGACTTTCAAAGGAAAAATTGGCACTCAAGGCAAAAATACTAGTTAGCTAAATTTATCCATCAACTTAACATTTTTGGGGCTGTTTAAGGCAGTTTGTCGGGGTTTTTGTGTTGTGAGGGTGAGACCCTGCAATCCACTATGACCCCAGAGAAGATATGATTTTCTTGTTAAGGTTGCTAATAGCGTAGGGCGGTGTACAATTCCTACCTTGTTACATCCTTTCTTCTTCCTCTTCCTGACTCCTGACTCCTGACTCCTTTAAAAAGAATCATAACAGTCGTCATCAATTTCTGCATCCCATCTAGCTGCTAGGACTTGATCCATCATCGCTTCGATCACAGTGACGTTGAATTGGCGATCGCGTCGTGCTTGCAAGGGTGTAGAAAGGGGAATCAAGCGTAAACACATTTGCTCTTGGATTAAGTCGAAGTAGGTTTCTTGCTGTGGAGATAGTTTTAATTCCAGATAATCAAAACTATCCACATTCACATATAGTGCATTATTAGTGACTAAGGTAGATCTATGAGAATCAGCGAATACTTCTATTACATCCCCTTCACCCTCACTCAGTAGCTGATTTTCTTGGGTGTAGATATAGTGGACTCTACCTAAATCATGCAGCAATCTGCGGATATCGAGTTTATTGACAACTATGCCCGTGTTGACTATGCACGGGGCTGGTATTTTCGTGTGGGGTAGATGATGACTCATAGAGAAATAGCGGTTTAGGGAAGGTGAGTGACAAAGCAGCCAGACTATCAATGAGATGGATTCTTAATTTCCCATAGTTCCAAAATATCAAGTTTGGGCGGTGATCGTCTCATCTTTTGAGGTAGATTGTCAGTCTGGGAGTAATTTATGATGAGAACATTTATATTCATGAATACTGGAAGTATTTGGTTAATTGAACTCCTTCTCAAGTATGGCTAACGTTTTGCACTGGTGGCAACAGCAATTCTTAAATTTAGTTGCGGCTGTGATTTTCTATACTGCTATTCCCTTGCCTTTTTTACAAAATTTGGACTTCCAAAAGGTTGCTTGTTTTGCACCTGTGATTGGGTTGATGATTGGGGGAATGTTAGGTGGATTAGATACGGGGATGAATTTTTTGGGTGTCCCAGCACTAACTCGTAATGCTTTGGTAGTAGGTGCATGGATAGCAATTACGGGAGGATTACATTTAGATGGTGCGATGGATACGGCTGATGGTTTAGCTGTGGGTGATCCTGAACGCAGGTTACAGGTGATGATGGACAGTGCTACTGGTGCGTTTGGGGCAATGGCCGCTATTGTGATTATTATTTTGAAAATAACAGCTTTAACAGAGATAGCTGAAAACCATTATTTTGTATTAATGGCTGCTTGTGGGTGGGGACGTTGGGGACAACAAATAGCTATTTGTCAATATCCTTATCTTAAACCGACTGGTAAAGGTGCGTTTCATAAACAAGCGATTCGTTCTTATCTAGATTTATTACCAAGTTGGTTTTTGTTGTTGGGTTTGAGTGCTGTTGTTTGGGTAATTAATCCGCAGAAGTTAGTTTTAGCTGTAGGGATGGTTTTGGCTGGGAGTGGGATTTCTGTTGTTACCGCAGCTTGGTTTAATTATAAATTAGGTGGACATACGGGAGATACTTATGGCGCTGTGGTGGAGTGGACTGAAGCGTTATTTTTGTGTATGATTACCAGTATTTAGAGTTTACCAGATTTTTTAAATTTGGCAGATTATACTGTAATTTAGTAACTAAAGGCTTAATAAGATGGACGCATTAAATCATGGGGAAATCGTCGGTACTCATCATTTTCCCGATGCGGTTACTGATCATGCGGTGCAAAACTTCAGTGATCTTAATCACGATTTAAACTCAAGTTATTCCAGTCATGTTGAATCAATATCTCAGGGACTTGACCAACATTCTCATAATTTCTCAAACGATTTTTCTCACGAGTTCAATCCTGGTGAAATAATACATTCTGACTGTATTGCTTTCTCTGGGACTGATTTTAATTCTAGTCTTGATCATCTACACAATTCTATTCAGATCGAAACCCCAAGTTTTGATCATCTATCTACCAGTAATTTTCATGCTGAAGTGATGCCTCGTGAGGCGACACCAGATTATGTAGCAGCATCTAGTAATGAAGGCTGGGCAAAGCATTATGAAGGTTTAGCCTCAAGTTGGGCAAATGGTGGGTCTTATGATATGGCTGCTTCTTTGCAAAAAGACGCTGATTATTATCATCAAAAAGCGGCTGAAAATCTTAATCAATAATTATACCAAACACGGCTTAATTGTTTGGATTCTCTGGGTAGGGGTAAATCAAAATCTCATTAGTGTCAACTTAACGTAAAACCCATAGCCCGCCAGGGAATGAATTCCCAATCTAATAGCAAAAGTCATCTAAAAATGACTAAACATTAGGAAAATTTATTAGTCCGTTTTAACGGACTTGAGCTATGAGACAGGGAATTTATTCCCTGGCGGGTGTGGAAGCCAAACAAATAAGCCATCTGTAGCCTAAGTTTACACCTATGAGTAGTGCTAAACCCTTACAAATCTAAGGTTTTCGTGATGTTACAAAAGCCCATTTCCCAACCGTTTTGAGTATAGCAGGAGCGAAGGTTTATTCGCCCTTATCGGTAAATCAACTGTCAACAATAATCATTAATAATTAAAAATTATGCCATTTCCATTAATTGCTCTTGGTATAGGTTCATTAATCACTGCAACAGCAGGAATTACCAATACTTTTTTGAACAAAAAAAATACCGAAAAAGCACAAAAACTTCAAGTTGAGCAACATCAAGCAATCGTTGTCCGGGAAAAAGAGAGAATTGACACTCAAGAAAGGATAGAATACGCCAGATTAGTCTGTCAAACTCGACAACAACAAGAGGGTTTGGCGGCTCAGGCTCAATTAGCTGAATTGAGTCGTGATTTTCAAACTTATGAAAATGCTTTAAATCGTGAGTTGCAAAGAACTCAACAACAAGAGGCTTTATCGTTTCAAAAAGTACAGAAAGATTTAGATCGAGATTTGCAAACGCAATTAGCTAAATCTAGTCTGGCTTTTCAAGGACAAGAAAATGCCTTACAGCGAGATTTGCAAGTCAGATTAGTGGAATTAAATCAAGAATTTCAATCTCAACAGGGTGAACTTAGTCGCGCCTTTACTGAAAAGATTGAAGTTTTTAAAGCAGATATGCAAAAGTATTTCTTTGAAAAACAAAAAGAACTGCAAATCCAACTCAAGGCGCAAGATATTGATCTGGCAAGGGAATTAAGACAATTTGACCGCCAAACTGCCATTGATGTCATCCATGAACAAAAACGGGAAAAAAATTCGGCGATTTGGTTAGTAGCAGAGGATTTATTAAAAAGAGGAATGTATGGGGATATTTTGCCTTTAAATGTCTTCGTTTCGCCTCCTGTTTTAGATTACGATGACAGTCGGAAACCTACCAATGCTAAAGGCTTTCCAGAGATGGAACAGTATTTGAAAGAAGAGTTACGGCAATTCTTTCAGCAATACCAAACTCATCATCGTCACATTGATTATTTGGCGGGTGCATGGACGAGTAAACAATTTAATAGTGAGGCTGCTGCAAGGCAAATTTTTCTCGGCTTACAGAGCGAACCGACACTGATTTTAGAATCTACTTTAGAAGGGGAAAATTTATCTATTAGCTATGCTTATTGGGGTTTAGGAGATGTTAAGCAACGCTATGACACCTGTATGCGTTTTTCTTGGTTAGAAGTTTTGTATGGTTTTGTGAAAGAGCGGACTGAGAATTGGTTTCGTAATCGCGCTGAGGAAGGGACTAGCGAAGCTGAATGGATTGCTGATTATGGTGAGGAGTTTGTTGCTAAATACCAAGCTAATCAAGCGGTAATTAAACGGGAACAGATGTGGCTGAATCGCGGTGATGATATTCGTGAATTACCTCGAAATTATCATATCGCGCCTAAAGATTGGGATCAACTTAAACGTTTTGTGGCGCTCTGTCACATTATGATTGCTGGGTGGGTGACGGATGAATATTTTTTACTGAATACGAGTCCAGATCGTCATCTGTTACCTTTATTACCTGAATTGTTGCCGGGGTTTCATTACCTGCTGGTCGGGTTCCGGTAGTGCAATTGTAGGGACATAATGTTATTATGTCCTTAAGTTATCTGATTTTAAGAAAGGATTTTACCAATGTTAGAAAAGCTAATTTCACTTTCAGAAACAGAAGACCAAATTTTGCAAAAAATATCTGATAATCTTGGCGTTTCCGAAGAAAACTTAATTCGTCAGGTTTTAAATGATTTTTTGGCAAGACAAGCAGATGAACTTAATGAACAAACTTGGTTAGATGCTGTTATTCAATATCCTATTATTA
>JANMGZ010000253.1:0-5557 GCA_031374905.1 Dolichospermum sp. OTE_70_metabat_362_sub | reverse complement strand
GTTTGATTCTCCGGGTTGGGGTTTAAGCCCCGGCGACTAGAAACCGCGTCTACACAGGCAAAACCCACCTACGTGGGTTTCAAATCCTCCATTTTTCGTTAGTCCCCGTAGGCGGACTTTGTTTGTGTAGCCGTGACTTCTAGTCGCCGGGGCTTAAACCCCAACCCGGAGAATCAAACAATTAAGCCGTGTTGCATATAATTGGGTAATTTTCTTATTCCTTCTTCCTCCTGACTCCTGACTCGGTAACTCCTGACTCGGTGACTTAAACTACCAAGCCAGAACGTAAAGCCCGAACTGCTGCTTGAGTGCGATCATCAGCACAGAGTTTATTTAAGATATTGCGAACATGAGTTTTGACTGTGCCTACGGTAATATATAACTTCTCAGCAATTTGACCGTTGCTGCAACCACCCACAATCAATTCTAAAATTTCTAGTTCCCGTTGGGTGAGGGGATAAGTTTCTAAAACTTGTTCATATTCTATTTCTAGTGCTTCGATTTTTACAGTTTTTGGCTTATCCAATGATTGATTATCACCGGGAACACCTTGACGCATTTTTCTTAATACTACACTAGCGATCGCTGGATCAATCCAAGAGTTACCATGAGCAGTTGCTTGTACAGCTTCAGTAAATTTATTAATACTTGTCTCCTTCATATAATAAGAATCTGCGCCCGCAGCAAAAGCTGCTAAGACTACATCTTCACTATTATTCATCGTCAAAATCAATATTTTTACCTGTGATTGTCCTGTTTCTGCCTGATAACGCCTAAATTTACGGGTTAGTTCAATCCCGTTCATATCCGGTAAACCAATATCTATCACAGCAACATTTGGTTTCAGTGTTTCCAGCAGTTTTAGTCCCTGAGTGGCATTGGCCGCCTCACCAATCACCTTAAAGCCAGTGTGTGATTGCAATTCGGTTTTGAGTCCCATCCGGGTTAAATCATGATCTTCAATTAATAGAATACTAATTTCATTCATTATTACACCCATGATAATCAGATTTCTTATGAAGTAGCGCTAATAGAAAAAAAGTAGGAAAAAAAAGCTTCTTCGTTTTTTAACAATTGTATCTAATTTACCCAAGCTTCAGCTTATATCATCTCTAAACCAATTAACATCTATCAATAGGAATAGTCAAGAATAAATATTTAAATTTTAGTAAGTAGCCATTAAAATTTTTCGGTATGACCTGGGAACAGGGAAGAAAGAGGTTTTGGGTATTTTTACAAAAAAGCAGGAGTTAAGAGGCAGGAGGCAGAAGGTTATGAGTATCAATTAAAACCTTAATCCTCCATATTCCCTATTCTTTTTTAAGAAACTCCAGTTCTCAAATTGGATGAAGTTTAAATGTAAAAATCTAGCTAAAGATATATAGATATTTTTCCCAAAACAAATGAAATTATTGAGACAAATCAGAAAAATTACAGTTACAGTATTATCACCCAAGTTACAATGGACTCAATACAGAAGTTAGCACGTAATAAAGAATGTACCACTTACATAATCTGTAACTGTTACATAACATAGTTAACACCATCTTATGCTATCAAGAAGAGGCAAAAGACTTTCAAGACTTCTGCTACTTTACAAAAAAAGGAACAGGGAACAGAAAGTCTCCTGTTATCTGTTCCCTAAAACAAAAGTTGCACCAACCAGTTTAAAGCTCAGTCAAAAAAAGATGTTTTTCAAAGATGCCTAACCCAAAGAAAACATTGTCTAAATTTTCAATCTCATGTATAGAAACATGAGTTTTTCCTGTTCCCTTTTGAAAAACGTATTCATACCCAAGAGCTAAGTGATTTTAGTTTAGCAATTGTCACTGTTATTTAAGTCAAAATACTGAAGCTAATGGTACACAATGTTTCTATGCAACTCTCACTAATGGGTGAGGACAGTTAATGAATTACTAATTTACAATGTTTTTAACTGGATAAAGTATTTTATTTTACTTGGAAACTTCCAAATAAATATCTCATCGCTTTTAGGTCATGGAGAATTGGGAGGAAAAGTCGTTTTGAAGTTAGGAATGGTGACCATCCTTTTTGTGGAGTTCTCTTGAGGATAAATCCGCTAATTCAGTAAAAAATCCTGTTTATTATTTGTATAATCTAGAGACTATAAACACAGAAATGCTGAACCTAAATCTGTATTTAATAAATCTGTATTCGATAGCAAAAAGAAAAAAAGATGGAAGAGACGCTCAAAATTTTAGTTGTAGAAAATGATCAGGTAGAAGGCTTAAAAGTAAGTCTAATTCTGACTAAAACTGGTATGATGATGGAAATTGATGAAGTTAAAGATGGGAATCATGCCTACTTTGCCCTCATCCATAATCACTATGATTGCATATTTCTCGACTCTGACTTACCAAATCAAGATAGCTTAACATTAATTAATAAATTACAATCTTCAGGGATTAAAGTTCCTGTGGTGATTCTGGTAAATTTAGAACCTGAAAAAATAGCTAGAGACTGGCTAAAGTTAGGTGCTAGTGAGTATTTTATTAAATCCAAATTATCTCCAGAAACCATAGCTCAAATTTTACGAAGTGCAATTCGTATCCATCATACCGAAATGCAGCTAAATTTAGCAAATCAACAACTTAAACAAAATCATGAACAGCTAATTTTACAACAAAAAGAATTAACAGCCCAGCAGCAACATATTAAACAACAAAACCTCAAAATTTTAGACGCATCAAGTCTAAAATCACTATTTTTAGCCACCATATCTCATGAACTAAGAACTCCCCTAAATGCGATTATTGGATTTTCACAGATTCTATTACGTCCTAAATTTGGTCAACTAACAACTCAACAACTGGACATGGCAGAGAAAATTCTTAATAATGGTAAGGATTTACTGATAAAAATCAATGAAATTCTGGATTTTTCTGACCTAGAAGCCAGGAATTTAAAACTAAATCCAGAAATAGTAGACTTATCTACGGTGGTTAATAATACGGTAACAGAAATTCATCCCTTAGCTAAAGCTAAAAATTTATCTTTGTTAGTGACAACAGACCTAGAAAATAAATTAGTATTTAATGATGCAGTCCGATTACGGCAAATTTTAATTAATTTGCTTTCCAATGCTGTTAAGTTTACAGAATCTGGAACTATTTGGGTAGAAATTCGAGAAACACCTAAAAATCAAGTTACAATAACTGTAAAAGACACAGGAATTGGTATTGCTGCTCAAGATTTTCAAAATATTTTTGCAGCATTTTATCAAATTGATCAAGGTATTAGCCGTAAATATTCAGGTACGGGTTTAGGTTTAGCTATTATTGATTCACTAGTAAGTATCATGGGAGGAAAGATATATATCGAAAGTCAATTAGGAGTAGGTTCAATGTTTAAAATAGAATTACCTCGAAAAATCAGGTTACTCTCAGATTTAAAAAATGGATATAGTCCTCTTCAGAATCGTTTTTATGCCATATATTCTCCTAACAAAGCTTCAATAAATTGCCCTCATTTAAAATTATAAATTACCAAGAAGTTAACTATGTATATTCTCAAAAAAGAACGGATTTTGTCTGTTGATGATGTCCAAGATAATCTGGATGTAGTGCGAACACTTTTAGAAAGCGAAGGATATCAGGTTGATTCAGCCATAAATGGTAAAATAGCCTTAGAAAAAATCACAGAATTAGCACCAGATTTGATTATTTTAGATGTGATGATGCCAGGAATAGATGGTTATGAAGTTACCCAACGAATTCGCACTAATCCCAAGATAAACTATATTCCCATTTTGCTACTTACAGCTTATAACGAAGCTAGTGTTGTTAAAGGTCTAGATGCTGGTGCTGATGATTTTATTTGTAAACCCTTTGAGACAGAAGAATTATTAGCCAGAGTGCGATCGCTATTAAGATTAAAGCACAGTATTGATGAACAACGAAAAATGACACTACAACGAGAAGACTTTGTTTCTCGTCTTACCCATGATTTACGCACTCCTTTAGTAGCGGCTGATCGAATGCTACATTTATTTCTGCAAGAAGTATTTGGTCAGATTCCTTCAGAAATGAAACAACCGATTAATGTCATGATTCGCAGTAATCAAAATCTTCTGGAAATGGTGAATACATTACTAGAAGTTTACCGTTTTGAAGCTGGAAAAAAAACCCTCTACTTTGAATTATGCAACTTAACAACAATTGCTACTGAAGTAGTCAGTGAATTAACTCCTCTAGCTCTTGAGAAAAACTTAGTCTTACAATTGGACACCCATGAATTAAGCCTCACAGAAAATAATGGGGGAGTAGTTAACGGAGATCGTTTAGAACTACGACGAGTATTTAATAATTTAATTGGTAATGCCATCAAATTTACCGATACAGGGAGCATAGAAATTCGCATTTTTGAAACCTTATCTTCAACTGATAATCTCCGTGAAGTCATCATTGAAGTTCAAGACACAGGTTATGGTATTCCAGTAGAAGATCAAGGCACAATTTTTGAGCGATTTCGTCAAGGCAAAAATAAAAGATCAGGTAGTGGTTTAGGACTACATCTTTCAAGTCGGATTGCTGAAGCACACGGAGGCAAAATAGAAGTTTTCTCAGAACCCGGTAAAGGTAGTATATTCACAGTCAGATTACCTAAAATAACTGAATTTAGTTAAATTTTGGAAGTGCATAATATGATCTTAATGAGTATGCTGTACCTCTAAAGTTGAACATAACTCAAATTTTCTACCTAGTAAGCGGTGGATAATTGCTGCTAATTCCTCAATCATATAAGGTTTAGTAATATAATCATTAAAACCAGCAGCGAGAATCCGTTTTTTATCTTCACTTTCAGTTAAAACCGTCACAGCAACCACAGGAATATGACAAGTTAATGATTCTTGTTTGAGATATTGAATAACATCTAGTCCACTCATACTTGGTAAAAAAATATTCAATAAAATTAAATCAGGTTGGTGTTCTTTAGCCATAAATACTGTTGTTGAACTTTCTTTTTGACAAATAGACTGACAACCAAGCAACTCCAGGGTATAACTCATTAGCAGTAGACTATCATTATGATTTTCCACCACTAAAACCAAAGGCTGTTGATATTTTTGCCGTTTCTCATCACTCATAAAGGAATGTGCTAGATACATCTCGTCTCCAGAGTAGTTAATGGGGAATATTCGTCTTTTTGGGCAAAACAGACAAACCCGTAAGTCCTCATTGGTTGTTTTTCTTAACCAATTGCCACAAAAAATAAAAATCCCGTTTTAATACTTCTAGCAGATATATTTTGATTATATGCAAAACTGGCAATAAATTTATTTACAAAAAGCAACAAATTTACAACCCCTACTTCTCCAAGAAATAGGGGTGATTGTTCTTATTATTATAAGTAATTTGCTCCGATTTTTTGATGGGGATGTACTTAATTTACAGATATAGAGACATTACATAGAATGCTTAGTGGTGCAGAAAAGTCCTGAAAGATTGAAATATGGGTAATTTTAGAGAGACGAAGATGACAAAGAGGGGGAAGACATGGGATGCTCAAGTTTCCACACAAAAAACTATCCTATGTC
>JANMGZ010000251.1:0-3296 GCA_031374905.1 Dolichospermum sp. OTE_70_metabat_362_sub | reverse complement strand
AAATCCGGTAATTGATTTTGTTTGTCGCAATGAGTTTGATTATACTTGCAAGGAATTAGCAGCGGGGAAACCTTGGGATGAAATTAAAGGTTTGAGTTACCGGGATAAGTTAGGAAATATTCACCAAACTGAAGAACGTCCTTTAATTCATGACTGGGATGCTATGCCTAGCGTGTTGCCAGTTTATGCCCGTGATTTGGATATTAGCAAATATTTTATTGGCTATTTGCAACATCCTTACATTTCTTTTTATACTGGGCGTGGTTGTCCGGCAAAATGCACTTTTTGTTTATGGCCGCAAACTATTGGCGGACATTTATACCGTCATAAAAGCCCCGATGCCGTAGGCAGAGAAATGGAAGAGGCTAAGGTTCTCTTTGGGGATAAGGTGCGGGAGTATATGTTTGATGATGATACTTTTACCATTGACAAACATCGAGCGATCGCTATTAGTAAACACATGAAGCGACTCAATTTAACTTGGAGTTGCAATGCTCGTGCTAATTTGGATTATGATACTCTAAAAACTTTACGAGATAACGGTTTAAGATTGTTATTAGTAGGTTTTGAATCTGGTAATCAAGAAGTTCTTAATAATATCAAAAAGGGTATTAAGTTAGAAGTGGCGCGAGAATTCATGAAGAATTGCCACAAACTTGGTATTACTGTCCATGGGACGTTTATCATCGGTTTGCCAATAGAAACTAAGGAAACTGTAGAAGAAACAATTCGCTTTGCTTGTGAATTAAGTCCCCATACAATTCAAGTTTCTATTGCTGCACCTTATCCTGGTACAGAATTGTATGAACAAGCCAGAGAAAATGGTTGGTTTGCTAATGAGTCTTTAGTAGCAACTTCTGGTATTCAAACTTCAACTTTGCAATATCCAAGTCTTTCAAGTGCGGAAATTGAAGATTCAGTTGAACAAATGTATCGCAAGTTTTACTTCCGTCCGAAAGCTATTATTCCGATTGTGCGGGAAATGCTTGGTGATAGACAAATGTTAGTTCGTCGTCTGCGAGAAGGTAAGGAGTTCTTTGCTTATTTAAATGAACGTCGTAAACAAGCAGCCGCACACGCGCAACCTAAGAAAACTGCTGTTGTTTAGGTAATGGGTGACAATTGACGATTATAAATTGTCAATTGTCAATTATCAATTGTCAATTATTAATTACCAATGTCTTATTTAATTCTTAATGCTGATGATTTCGGTTTTTCTCATGCTGTAAATGCGGCGATTATTAAAGCTCACAAGGAAGGGATTTTAACTAGCACTAGTTTAATGGTAAGTGGTAATGCGGCACAAGAGGCGATTTCTCTGGCAAAAAATCACCCTCAGTTAGCAGTTGGGTTACACCTGGTTTTAGTATGCGGTAAATCAGTTTTACCACCTTCGCAAATTCCCCATTTAGTAGACTCGCAGGGTAACTTTTCTGATAATCCCACCCAAGCGGGATTAAGTTATCAATTTAATCAAGCTACCCGTGCAGAATTGCGCTTAGAAATCCGCGCTCAATTAGAAAAATTCCGTGATTCTGGTTTAAATCTTAGTCATGTTGATGGACATTTACACCTTCATGTACATCCTGTAATTTTGAATATTTTAACAGAATTTGCCTCGGAATTTCAGATTAAATTTATCCGTTTACCATCGGAAGAATTAAGAAAAAATCTCAAAATTGATCAACGCAATTTACTCACTAAAATAGTTTGGTCTATTGTTTTTGGACAATTACGACATTATGGAGAAGGTTTATTAAAAGCTCATAACATCAAATTTGCTGATAGAGTTTATGGATTGTTACAAACTGGTGACATGAGCGAAGAATATTTACTAGCTTTGATACCACAAATAGAAGCCGAATTAGTAGAAATTTATTCTCATCCTGCTTTATTCAATACTGAGATAAATAACGGTGGTGAAGTAGAATTAGCAGCTTTGTTGAGTCAGCGAGTGCGGGAATTGTTGACTGTAAAAGGGTTTGAGTTGAGTAATTGTGTAAAAATTACTCATTGATAATAAGGTATTAATAAAAACCTGAGAAAAAAGGAGTACATTTGTTTCCCCTATGTTATTTTACTTAAAAAATTTTATTATTATGATACAAGAGATATATAATAATTATGGTATATTTTATTTATTCTAATTAAATTTTTACTTATGACGGACAAAATTCTACTCCCCTCTACATGGAATAATTTAAGTGATGAGGATAAGGAGTTAGCAAAAAAGTTGACAAAATCGATCTTACGAGGTAAAGAATCTACTCAACTTCTCTTGCAATTACTAAGCAGTGAAGGAATAGATGATGAATTGAGGGAAGAAGTAAAAAAAATCAGCAATCATAAATTGGATTTTGATGTTATTACTTTTCATAAAAAAGACGAAGATAGAAAATTTTTAATGTCAATAGTAGAAGAGAAAACTTCAGGTTTAGAATTTAATGATACAGTGTTTAATGCTGTCAAAGGAGAGTGTGAGGACGTTTGCAGTAATGCTAATACTGAAGAAGAAAAAACAGCTTGTAAAAAATGTCGAAAAATATTTGGATAATCAATAAATATAGGACTCCTGTTTAATTTTTGATAGCTTGCATAGCCTAGCAATAGAAATTCCGTACACAAAAATACAAAAATCGATGATGGGTAGGGGTTTAGCAATGCTCATTGGTGTCAACTTAGGCTCAAATCGTTGTCCCACAGACGTTTTACCCCACCCCTTAGTCCCCTCCCCTCATGAGGAGAGGGGAAGTTTTACGCCAGTAAAACGGGGGTGGGGTTCTTAGGGATTGATTTCGTCATTGAGAAAGTTTGATATAAGGTCATTACAATACTTTTACGTTAAATTGACACCAATGAGCAATGCTAAATTCCTACATAAATCAAATAAGATTGCTATGTTTCTGAATAAAAATATAGAGATATTTTATTCAATGTCTTTCTGCGAATTTAAACAATATTGGTACATTCTTAAAAAATCATAAAAATATATCTTAACTAAATGAGTACAGATAAATCTAAAAAACCGAATATTTATCAAATAGATAAATATTCACATCTACAAGAAATAGCAGAAGTTAAGGAATTGCGAGAAAAATTTTTGATTATTGCAGAAATTTCTGATCCTTTAACTCGTGAGTATCAATTTGCATTGTTGGAAAAAGAAGCGGAAAAATCTGGCTTATCTGCTGAAACTTACCGGCGCTTATTTGAAACTTATCTTCAAAATAAAGAACATATTCCGCAATATCCAAAAACATGGTGGTCATTAATAGAATGGGTAAATTGGTTTTTAA
>JANMGZ010000400.1:0-6836 GCA_031374905.1 Dolichospermum sp. OTE_70_metabat_362_sub | reverse complement strand
TTCAGTTTACAGGGGTTGCTAATATTGATGTTGTAACATCAGGTGCTAATACTCTTCTCCGCATTGGTGATGGCATTAGTAATAATACTGGTTTTGGAACTGGTCAGTTATTAGTTACTTTATCAGGTATAACTGGCTTTACTGCTACTGATATTAATGTTAACTTGTTTGGTAGTGTTGATACTAATTTCTTGTTTAGTTAACGTAAAATTTCTGTGATGCAATTAGGGGTAGTAGTAAATATGAGGTTTCACTGCATATTTACCACTACCAGATTTTTAAGTCAATTCAATTTGAGAATCATCACCAATTAAAAAGCGTAATGCTTTTGGGCGACGGGGGGCAACACTCAATTGAGCGCGTTGTCCAATCAGGCTATCAATAATCCGTTGCTGAATTCCGGTGATTTTAGCACCTTCTAAAACAACGCTGTGTTCTAAATCTGCCTCTATGAGTGTTGAATTATCAGCGATACTACTATAAGGACCGATGAAACAGTTTTCTAAATAACAATTGTTACCAATTACCACTGGTCCGCGAATTGTGCAGTTGATGATTTTAGATCCAGCGCCAATTTGTACTCTTCCGGTAATCTGGGTTTTGGCATCAATATCGCCTGAGATTGACTTTTTCAAATAGGTGTCAAGAATAAGACGGTTAGCTTCTAATAAATCATCTTTTTTACCTGTATCTAACCACCAACCGTCAAGATTACAAGCTAAAACCTCTTTATTTTTATCTATTAAACATTGAATTGCATCAGTAATTTCTAATTCTCCTCTAGCTGAAGGTTTAATTAAAGAAATTGCATCATGGATCACTGGTGAAAAGAAATAAACTCCTACTAATGCTAAATTTGAAGGGGGAATTTTTGGCTTTTCAATTAAGTGTAATACTCTGCCTTTTTCATCTACTTTCGCCACACCGAAAGCACTAGGATTTGTGACTTCCCGTAACAAAATCAAAGCATCTGGTTGTTGTTGAGTAAATTTATCTAAAAAGGAACTTAAATCCCCTTGTTGAATTAGGTTATCACCTAAATACATCAGAAAAGATGAATCTTTTAAAAAAGAACGAGCAACTTGGACAGCTTGGGCTAATCCTGCTGGTTGTTCTTGCAAAATATAGGTGATATTAACGCCAAATTTTTCGCCATTTCCGGTTTTATTTTTGACTTCTTCTCCTGTTTCTGGGCTGATAATGATGCCAATATCAGTAATCCCCGCAGCAGCCATTTCTTCGATGCCGTACCATAAAATTGGTTTATTAGCAACTGGGACAAGCTGTTTTGCTCCCGTATAGGTTAAGGGGCGTAATCTTGTACCTTTTCCACCGGATAAAATCAGTGCCTTCATAAAGATTTTTCTCGTAATTCTTTTAACATTAATCTTAGTCCTTGTCGCCAATGAGGAGGATAAGTTCCTAAGACTTGAGATATTTTCTCACAAGCTAAGACAGAATAAGCAGGACGTTTTGCTGGTGTGGGATATTCGGGGGTGGTAATGGGGATAACGTTGGTCATTTTGTGGGGAAACCCGAGTTTTTCTGCTTCTTCAAAGATAGCTATGGTAAAGTCGTACCAACTGGCAACGCCACTATTTGTATAGTGATAAATTCCGGCGATTTCTGCTGTTAACTGGGGGATAATTTGGGTAATTGCCAAAGCTATATCTTGCGCCCAAGTAGGACTACCAATTTGATCGGCAACTACTCTAACTTCTGGTCTTTCTTTGCCAAGTCGTAACATGGTTTTTACGAAATTGCTTTTTCCATAAGTTCCATAAACCCAAGCTGTCCGCAGAATTATATATTGGGAACAAGTATTTTGAATTGCTATTTCTCCTGCTAATTTTGTCTTTCCATATACACTTAATGGATTAGTAATATCTGTTTCTTGATAGGGATAGTTATTGTTGCCATTAAATACGTAATCGGTGGAAATATGAATTAAAAAGCTGCCTAATTTTTGACTTTCTTCAGCGATAATTCGCGGGGCTATAGCATTAACAGTATGAGCGATTTCTGGTTCAGTTTCAGCTTTATCTACTGCGGTATAAGCAGCAGCATTGATAATTATTTCCGGTTGGGTTTCTCTGATAATTTGGCGTAAGTTGTCAGGCTGAGTTAAGTCTATTTGCGGACGGGCAACTGTAAAAACTTTGTAGTTGGATGAAAGGGTATGTTGTAATTCTGTACCAACTTGCCCGTTATTACCTATTAGTAATATTGATTTATTCATAAACTTCGGCATTTTTAAAGGTTTGACCGTTACTGTCTTTATCTGATAAAATTGGTGGGGTTTTTAAAGGCCAATCTATAGCTAAATCTGGATCATTCCACAGGATGGAGCGATCGCCTTCTGGTGCATAATAATCTGTAGCTTTATAGAGAACTTCGGCAATTTCGGAAAGGACGACAAAGCCATGAGCAAAACCTGCTGGTATCCACAATTGGTGTTTGTTTTCAGCACTCAGTTCATAACCTACCCATTGTCCAAAGGTGGGGGAGTTTTTTCTGACATCTACAGCAACATCAAAGATTTTACCAACAATGGCGCGAACTAATTTACCTTGAGGTTGAATAAGTTGATAATGTAATCCTCTCAGCACGTTGTATTCAGATTTTGAGTGATTATCTTGGACGAAGTTGACTGTAATTCCGAGTTTTTCTGTGAATGTTTTTTGATTGTAGGATTCCAAAAAAAAGCCCCGTGAGTCTTGGAATACTTTGGGTTCTAGCAGGAGAATATCAGGAATAGAGGTGGGGATAATGTTCATTGAATTGTTGAATATTTTAAAGAACACTTATGACAATATCACTCTTCTAGTCAATACCTTCAGTCTTAGTAAACTTAGTTCTATATGTGAGAATTAAGTTCGACTATATAAAGCAGTTTGCGTAGTTAGGACGTACAAATTCAGAACCAAAACTCAAGCAGCAAAAGTGTTTCACCTCCTGCCTCCTGCTATCTACCTCCTGCCTCCTGCTGTAATTCGTTCATCAAGAAATGTAGTTGCTTTAATGCGCGGATTCAAACTAGCACCAGTTCGATTAGTGAAAATCCATAACAGAGAGCGCCCACAATCTCGCAGCACTCGCAGTAAAGATTCTGGCTGTTCTCCCAATGAAGGTACAGCAAGAGGTGTAAACACAATCCCTTGACTACCCAGGATAATACTAGCGATCGCTCCTGCCCGTCGTATATGATAATCTGATGTAATTAAATAAATATGCTGTAATTTCTGTTGGGTAAACTTATCTACAATAGACGTAAAATTAGTTACTGTATCTGTCGCTCTGCCATCAAACTGTAATTTGCTATTAGGAATACCAAACCTTTGAAAAATCAGGCGATCATAATTTAGGCTAGATTCAGAATCAGATACCCAAATATCTAAATTTCTATGAGATTCCCAAAACTGGGCTGCAAATTCCATGCGCCTAAATTCACCCCCCAATACAAAAATTACCTGGGGTACAGGGGCTTGGTGAAAAGCGATCGCTATCCTCATAGGAATTATACCCGCTAACCCAAACATGATCGCCAAAACCAAGTAAACTAATTTAAACTTCCATTTCATATAGAAAAGTCACTTGCGTTGACACTCTACAGCCATCAAAGCAAGAGGATTTTACATTGTGGTTCTTGAACTTATACAGCACTGTACTAATACACAGCAGGAATTGTCAAGCAACCATTAAAAATGCCTGAAAAGACCGAATTATCTGCTTTTTTAATTTTTAATTTTTAATTTTTAATTCCTCCCTGCGGTACTAGCTTCTAAAATTGTTCCCAACAAACACACCCGATCTAAATTTGCACCACTCAACTTAACTGCATCTAATTCAGCACAGAGTAAACTAGCCCTTGTTAAATTCGCCCCTGCTAAATTCGCTGCTCGTAAATCAGCTTCTTCAAGATTCGCTTCAATAAGCAAAGCTCCTTGCAAATCCGCACCGCTCAAATCTGCACCTTTGAGATTAGCCCCTGTTAAATTTGCACCTCGTAAATCAGCACCTCGTAAGTCAACACCCTGCAAATTTACACTTGTTAAATTAGCACCACTTAAAAAAGCACCTGCTAAAGAGGCATCATTGAGAATTGCCCCCATCAAGTTACTACCTCTCAAGTTACACCCACGTAAATCCGCACTTGTTAAGTTAGCTTGCATCAAATTTGCACCCATGAGGTTAGCCCGCAAGTCCGTTTCTTGCAGGTTTGCCCCCATTAAATTTGCACCTTGAAAATGGCCACCTGCCAATTTAGAACCAGTAAAGTCAGTTCCCACTAAGGTAGCCCCTGTTAAATTTATCTTCCTTAAATCTAAATGAGATAGATCCTCATCTTCTAAATTTGCCCCAGGAAGTTGTTTGTTTTGTCCTAATCGAATGGATTCTATATTCATCATTTGCTGTAAATTGAAATCTGTTCACTACTTTTACTGTGGTTATCCCAACGGGAATCAAGTAACCATAAGCCGCTACTGACTTTAGGTGTCATTACGGGTAAATCAATTCCTTGCTGTAAACCCATAACTAATAAAGTTAAGGTATCTACAAGTTTAGGATCAAAGCGGGTAGACTGTTGTTTTCGGCACTGATCTAAGGCTTGAGAAAATATCTCTGTTCCGCCCTTGTTTGAGTATTTATACTGATTGATTTGTGACTGAAATTCTGCAACCAAGGATAAAATTCGTGATTCCAAAGGAATATCATCACCAGCTAAACCAGCGGGTTCACCTGTACCATTCCACCATTCATTTTGGTGGGTAATAATTTGAGCTATTGCCCGTAATCGTGGCATGATCCGTAATGCTTGCGCTCCTGGAACAAGGGGACAAGCTAAAGGACAACTGGGAGCTTCTTCTTGATAAGCTGTTGTCACGTGACTGGGAGTAATCAGACTTTCGGCTTTTTGCAGTGGATCTATGCGATGCAATAAAGCCGCGAGGCGTAGTCTTTTAATTTGCCAGGCGGGTAAATCCAACAATTGCGCCATTGTTTCCGCAACAGAGGCTACTTCTGTGGCAGCTATGGGATTATTGATATCTGCTAGATCAATTAATTGCGCCATCCGCAAAAATGCTTGGATTTCGTTAGATACCAAGTTACTATCTAGAAATTTCTGATGGGATGCTGTCAAGACCGGTAAATTACCCTGTCCTGTTTTCAGGTAATCAACAACACGAGCTACTACGGTAGCTACTTCTGCGGCTGGACAAATAGCTGGATGAATTGCCTGTTTTTGTTGACTCAGTTTAAGGGCTAGTTCAGGATGATAGTCTTTGATATGAGCGATCGCTAACTCTGCGGTTTCTTCCACTAATTCTGGTTCAAATGTCCATAAACCGTAGAATTTACGCTCTAAATCGCAAGTTGGTAAGCCACCTTTCCCATAATCAGCTTCTGATAATTCTTGACAAATTACCATAGCTGTGTAATCAGGAGCTAAAATAATCAAATGCCACTCCTGCGCCACAGGATCATCTGAGGCTAATCCCACTAAATTAACATTGGCTAATTGGCTAGTAGAATGTTCAGCAAAACCAGCATCAGCCGCCGCCATAATCACAATTTCCCGGCTGTGTTGAGCCATATCTGCATATCTATTTGCCTCTTGCAGATACCATTTACCCTGTTGAAAAGCCGCAATTACCAAAGGACCATTATCTTTAGTTAAAACATGATCTTCTAAAGCATGGCAGAGAGACACTAAGGTATTCTTATAGTACACGCCAAAATGAATTGGTCTAGTACCATGGCGGTGAGATGCTTCTAACTGTTGAAGAATTGAACCTTGTAACATGGAATTAAGAGTTTATGAGTAGGGGCGCAGGGCGTGCGCCCAGGATTTGAGTAGGGGTGCAAGGAGTGCGCCCAAGATATCTAATATACGCCTGCTAACTGTTTTTCTGGTATTTCTATAGGTGCAGAAAGTGCAGATTCCAAATCAGCGCAACCTAATTTAGCTTCTAGAATATTCATCACTTCTCGTCCGAAGTCATGGGGATTTTGTCGCCAAGCTTGCAAACAAACCTCACCAAAGAAAGAACCCAGCGGTTCAGGATTCCAAAGAAGTTTTTTAGCTGTCCAAGGCATCAAACTCATAGGATCATAACCCGGTTTCAAAATACCTTCTTGAAAAGCGTATTCTTCTAAGTGGGTATGAGGTTGGAGGCCAATAAAGAAAATAGCAGGTTCAACTTTATCAGCCCCAAAAATCCGTTCTAGTTCCCGGTGATAGGCGATAGTTTGGCGAATAGTTTCGTGACGTTCATCAATGACATTAAAGGAGTAGTTAACAGAAACTACATCATTGAAACCAGCGGCTTTTAAATCACGACAATTTTGCAAAACAGTTCTCAAGTTATAACCCATTCGCATTTTGCGGACAAGTTCTTGAGAACCGCTAGTTATCCCGATTTCAAAATAATTCATCCCGGTTTTCACCATCAACTCACACAATTCGGGTGTTAAGTTGTCGGCTCTAATGTATGCTGCCCAATGAATATCTGACATTCCCGAATCAACGATTTTTTGGAGAAGTTCTACAGCATCATCAATGAATTTGCGGGCAGGGATAAATTGAGCATCAGTAAACCAAAAGTTACGAATTCCCCGATTGTATAATTCTCGGATTTCCGCAACAACTTCATCACTAGGGTTAACGCGGACTTGTTTACCCTCAACCACAGTATAAACACAATAACAGCAATTATGAGGACAACCACGTTTGGTTTGCACACCAATATAAAAGTCCTGTTCTTGCAGGTAATAATTAAATTCTGGCCAAATGGTTTCGATGTAATCGTAATTACAAACTGTTTTTTCTAGAG
>JANMGZ010000166.1:0-3201 GCA_031374905.1 Dolichospermum sp. OTE_70_metabat_362_sub | reverse complement strand
TTATTGGGCTGAAGTACCAATTTTTCATGGCTGTTACACTCAAGGAGAAACCATTGAAGAAGTATTAGAGAATCTTAAAGAAGTAATCAGTTTATATGCAGAGGATGAACCAGAAAATATTAGCTCTTCTGACAGAGTAGTAGAATTAAATGTATGAAAGCAATATCAGGTAAAAAATTATCAGAAATACTGGTAAAAAACGGATGGCAATTAATTAGAGTGAAAGGTAGTCATCATCGTTTTAAAAAAGATAACATCAGTATTTCTATACCAATTCATGGTAATGAAGATTTGAAAATCGGACTTCTAAAAAGTTTGATGAAACAAGCAGATTTAACCGAATCTGATCTTATTTGAATTTTAATGATGACTAAAAGTATTGGTGAATAAAATTTTTGAAAAGACATTATAAGAAATCCGATTCATTTAGTTTTTCCGATATTCTTCCACTTGCGACATAAAATTTTTGCCAAACTTGCTCTTCGCAGTCGGTGAATAAAGCTAAAACTTCACTGATAGTTTCCGCAATAATCTCTTTTGCTTGTTGTTTATAATTTATTTGTGGTTTTTCTTGATTATCTAATCCCAGTTGTTGAATTAACTGTTGTAATAACCATTGTTTATCTTCAATGGAGTAAGTTTGTAATATTTGTTCAAGTTCAATAATCTTAGGTGATGGCATAAGATTTTTTATAGAGAAGGTCTAGCTTAATTATAGCAAATGGTTGGGTAAAACGGAATCAATATCATGGGGTTTTTAATGATATTTAAAGCCATTTTATCCAACCTACAATATGATACCCTAATATTTTTGTAGAGGATTACGAATAAAACCCCATTTACCATTAACCTGTACTGCTGCTAATCCTTCGTTAAATCTATCAGCATAATCAAATTGAGGACTAATAACTTCCTTATCCTGTTTATTTATATAGCGATATTTATCACCAATTCTTACAGGAGCCAAACCTTCTCTAAAAGTAGCAGCAAAATCAAACTTAGGAGAAATAATAAACCGTCCCACTTTATCTATAAAACCCCATTTACCATTAATTTGAACTGGTGCTAATCCTTCTCTAAAAACAATAATATTCTCAAATTGAGGAGGAATAAGCAATGTTCCTTGATGATTAATAAAGCCCCATTTCCAATTAACTAATACTCCTGCTAGTCCCTCGAAAAATACCTGATTAACTCCTGCTATCATCCTTTCATCAAATTGGTATGGAATAATGAGTTTACCTTCCTTATTAAGAAACCCAATTTTACCACCAAGACCAAATGGATCTAAGAAAGTACCATCTGTTTTTTGTTCAATAACTGAAGCTAAACCTTCATAAAAAGAAGTAGTTTGACCAAATTCAATTGGAATAATTTGTTTGCCTTGCCTATCAATAAAACCCCATTTACCACCTACATTTGGTCCCGGACTAAAACCTGATGTAGCTCCAATATTGACCGCCGCAAGTCCTTCGTTAAAAGGAAGTACACGATCAAAATTTGCTGGAATGATTTGTTTACCTTCTTTGCTAATAAAACCCCATTTATCACCTATCTTTACTCTACCCATTCCTTCAGTAAAGCTTGAAGCATGATCAAATTGTATAGGAATAACTACTTCACCTTGTTTATTAATATAACCCCATTTACCTACACCCGGTATACAACCATTATTTTCAATGCTAAATGTTCCTCCCATGTTGACTGCTGCAAGTCCTTCTGAAAATTCGTTTCCACAATCAAATTTAGCAGGTATAACTTGCTTACCTTGTTTGTCAACATAACCTATTTTTCCATTGATCAATACTACTGCTAATCCATCAGAAAAATTGTTAGCACTATCAAATTTAGGAGGAACAACCCATAGATTAATACTCGGAAGGAAACTTGGATTTTTGATGAGTGTTTCTACTAGTGAGATTAACTGTCCATTTTTAAACATAGGGGAGCTAGTTAACACCATTAAGAAAATTAAAAAAATAGTTAATAAAAAAGACAATAAAAATGGTCGCCGACCTTTGAGTATTTTTTTCATGGTGGTATTACAATGATTTTTTAAGTAAATAAACTGTTTTAGAATTGTTTGCTTGTATTTAATATTTTACAATAGTGCCTGACTTTTTTTTACACTAAAGTAGGATTTAGTACACAATTTAGACAAAATTTAACACAAATATAGTAGAATTTAGTATAATATAGTATTTCAAATATCATGAGGTAACTACAGATGAATAATATTGAGGATATTTTACAATACGCTGATAATTTAATTTTTGAAACTACTGGTGAAAATCTTACTCCTGTAGAAGAAGCAATTCTCAAAGGTGTTTGGCAACGTCAGAAATATTGGCAAATAGCTGTAGTATTTAATAATTGTAGTGAATCTCATATCAAAAAAGAAGCAGCTAAATTATGGAAAAAACTAGGTCAATCATTAGGAGAAGACCTTAATAAAGATAATTTTCGTTCTAGAGTAGAAAAGAAATATCGTGTTTCTCAAGGAGATAACTTTGGTTACTGTGTACAAGTTAATGAAGGATATATTATTTGTGATAAATCACTGCAAACTAATAACTATAGACAAGAGCATTTTAAACCTCCCCAAGCCAAACATCAAACCCCCAGAATTGACTTAACAAAAACACCAGAATTAAACTACAATTATGGACGCACTTCAGAAATTTCTACCCTAAAAGAATGGATATTAGAAAATAAAACCAGACTAATCACAATTTATGGATTAAGTGGAATTGGTAAAACTGCTTTAACCCTGAAACTAATCTCAGAAATTCAAACAGAATTTGATTATATTATTTATCGAAGTCTTGATAATCTTCCTCAACTGATAACTCGTAAAGATGAACTTAAACAATTTTTGTCTCAATCACAAAACCCATTACCTGAAATCATAGATTATTTTCGTTTATCTCGTTGTTTAGTCATTATTGATGACGTGGATAATATTTTTCAATCTGGTAACTTAGCAGGTCAATATTTAACAGAATATAAAGATTATAGTAAATTTTTTCAACAAATTGCCACCTCATCTCATCAAAGTTGTTTAATTTTGATTAGTTCAGCAAAACCCCCAGATATAGAAAATTTAGAAATTCAAAACAAACACACAAAAACATTATATCTTCAAGGTTTAGGAGAAGATGCTAAAGCAATATTCAGAGAGAAAGGCTTAAAAGATGAGGA
>JANMGZ010000164.1:0-2312 GCA_031374905.1 Dolichospermum sp. OTE_70_metabat_362_sub | reverse complement strand
TAGAAGGAAAATAAATTCAATACCCGAATATGCACTTGAGTGAGATACAGTGATAAAATTACAAAACCTGTAGGAGCGTGATTTCCCAGCCCTCAGTTTTACTTGTAAGTCTTAGTCAGATGTAAATTTCTTCACAGGGGTACATTATGGGCTTTTTACTAAGAATCCTCGGCTTTGGTTTGCTAATTTTAGGTATTTACCTTGTAGGAAAAAATATCTTTTTTACAACCAACGTTTATCCTTATTGGTGGCGAGGAATTTCTGCTGATATTTCAGTATTAGCGTTGACATCAGGTGTACTCTTGCTAGTTTTTGCCCCAGAAAGTATAAAAAATTTGGGATGGACTGCTGTTGCCGTCGGTATTATAGCCATATTTATTAGTAGTCGTGCAATTCTTAATCCTACTAGTTTATGGCAGTTTTTTCTCTCACTAATTTGCATGGCTTCTGGTTATAAAATGCTCACAACAGGAGATTCACCTTTTTGATTTTGGCATCTTTATCAAAAAATAATTTGTTGATCAGGAGTTGAATTATTTTTTGCTCAACTCCTATTTTATTGCTAAAAAAGTCAGAGATTTCTATCAGTTTCCCTATCACCTATCCCCCAAATCTTACGGAGTAGCTGTTGGTGATGCCGTAGGTGATTCTGTGGATGAACGCGTAGGTGATGAACTGGGAGTAGGATTAGATGCTGCTGCTTTATTAATCTCGTCCTTATACTGAGCCGGTGCTAAAGCCGTTGCACTATCAAATAAAGGTTTCGCTTCATCAAGCTTCCCTTGTTCCTTAAACAGCATTGCTTTTGCTAAAACAGGGCGAAAATCTTGAGCATCCTTCTTAATCGCTTGATCATAAGCAGCAATAGCTAAAGTGTCACTTTTCTGAAAAGCGTACACACTACCCAAAAGCACTTGTACGGCAACTACATCCACACTTCCTGGCTGAATAGTATTAGCTTGAGTAGCAGCAGCTAAACTTTCTTGCAATAAGCCAATAGCTGCTTCTGGACGCTTTTCGCTTAATTGCAAATTCACCATTCCCTGCAAAGCCTTCAAATCGCCCGGTTTTGTAGTTAAAATAGTCCGGTAAGTTTGAGCAGCGCCCTCCTTATCGCCAATTTGTTGTTTAGCTTGTGCTAATAAAACCCCATATTCTGACTGTTGGGGATTGAGTTTAGCGAGTTTTTCCAAAGGTTCAATTACAGCTTGAATATCCGCTGGTTTAACTTCCCCTTGGCTTTTTTGACTCAATAACCCTAGACGCGCTTGTAAAACTCCCTTGAGTGCAGTTTGATTTTCTGGGTCTTTTTGTAAAACTAATTCATAACCTCGGACTTGATCTTCCAGTTTTGACTTTTGTTCAGGTGAAGATATTTTAGGATCAGCAGTGGGCTGATTCTGTGGTGATGATTCCGGTTTATTAACCGCTGTAATGATGGGCATAATAGAAACACCTACAAAAGCCACAACAGCGAAAGCTAACACTACTCGGACTATCCAGCGATTACGCGATTCAGACACAATATTATTCTGCTCCTAAATGGGAATGAGATTAATTGCAAAGTTAAAAATTTCCAAAACTTTGCGGAATACGGTCATTTGTCTGTGAATTTTATAACAAATAAATATCTATCCTGCTAAAGTAAGTGATGACTTTAGGAAGATCCGGCAGAATTATCGCTATGCTATGCTTCCGATAGCGTAGCTTGGCGTAAGCCATAACTGGATTAAAGACGCTAAACTACACATTTAGTGTATAAATGTGAAATTTAGCGTTTTGATTTTCGTACAGAGCATCAAGCGAGTGACCAGATTAAAAAGAAATATACTTTGATCAGTCACACACTGGCTCTTTTCAATCGCTTTATTAAATCCCACAATGGGGTATGTCTTGTGCCGCAAGGAGTTTTTATGAATTCCGACCTGATGCCGTCTTCTGAATCCGCAAATTTAACAGCCTCTAACCAAGGCATAAAAGAGATTGAATCCCCTGTTAATGCTAATACATTAGCAGACCAATCCTCTAAACTGGAAAATTCCCTGACTGACTCTAGCAAACCTGACTCTAATGGGCATTTTCCTAATCGAGAACAACCAATTCCCCCTCCCAGTGAACCGACTCAATACCGAGCTATTGGGTTGATTCGGGGATGTTACCATGCTAGTGATGAACAGTTCACCCAAGGAACATTAATCACAAAAGATGGGGTTGAACTTAATGCCGTCCTCTTAGGTCGGATTATGAGTTTAGTCAAAAATCACTTAGACCTAGAAATAGAACATCTATGGGTAGTTTATCCCCGCACTAGA
>JANMGZ010000150.1:0-9817 GCA_031374905.1 Dolichospermum sp. OTE_70_metabat_362_sub | reverse complement strand
TGAAGTCAACTTCGGTTGGTTAATTCGCTCCATTCACCGCTGGTCAGCCAGCATGATGGTATTAATGATGATTCTCCACACCTTCCGCGTTTACCTGACCGGTGGATTCAAAAAGCCCCGCGAACTAACTTGGGTAAGTGGTGTTATCCTCGCAGTGATCACAGTTTCCTTCGGTGTAACAGGCTACTCTCTCCCTTGGGATCAAGTTGGTTACTGGGCTGTAAAAATTGTTAGTGGTGTACCAGAAGCAATTCCCGTAGTCGGCGTGCTAATCTCCGATTTATTACGGGGTGGTTCTAGTGTTGGTCAAGCTACACTTACCCGCTACTACAGCGCTCACACCTTTGTTCTGCCTTGGTTAATTGCCGTCTTCATGTTGTTTCACTTCTTGATGATTCGCAAACAAGGTATTTCTGGACCTTTGTAATCAAAGTTATTAGCAAACAGGCATAACTTGTATTTCCAGATCATCGGAGTTTGTTTTAAACTTAAGAGAAAATAACTTGTAAGTTGTAAGCATCCACGAATATCTGAAACTTGAGCTATTTGCCAGCCCCAAATTGCCTGTATAGCTGATAGCCCTCACCAATGCTTTAAATTAACTTCAGCCGGAGAGCGCACTTAAAAATGTCAACGCAAAAAAAACCGGATCTGAGCGATCCCAAATTGAGAGCTAAACTTGCCCAAGGCATGGGTCACAACTACTATGGTGAACCAGCTTGGCCTAATGATTTACTCTATATATTCCCAGTCGTAATTATGGGTTCTTTCGCCTGTATTGTGGCTCTAGCAGTTCTAGAACCATCTTTGATAGGTGAACCAGCTAATCCGTTTGCCACTCCTTTGGAAATTCTACCAGAGTGGTACTTATATCCTGTATTCCAGATTTTACGCTCACTACCTAATAAACTATTAGGTGTGTTAGCAATGGCTGCTGTACCCTTGGGACTAATTCTGGTTCCATTTCTGGAAAATGTGAATAAGTTTCAAAATCCATTCCGTCGTCCCGTAGCAACAACAGTATTCCTTTTTGGTACTCTTGTTACTATTTGGTTAGGTATTGGTGCTGCACTCCCATTAGATAAATCCTTAACTTTAGGATTGTTCTAAGGTAGTTACAGTTAAAACTAAATCTAGTAACGTCTGTAATTTTCAATAGCGTATACGGGATAATATCTGACAAACAAATGGCCGCCAGTATTTTACGGCCTACTTGTTCCTGATATTTCAGAGGTGATACGCTTTTGAAGATCAACAGACGTTCACTAAACTCCCATCACGGCAGGAAAATCTTTAGAGTTAGTGATCAGGATGGAGTTAAAATTAAAATCCCTCTAATTTAACAATACTGTAGCCAACTGTTCCAAGTTTAAGATATTTAAAGTTTAATTTGAGGTTTATTTTCAGAGCGATGAGGATATGAAGTATTGAAACACAAAAAACACAATAAAACTTTTAATCCTGTCACCTGCCATAACCACTATTCCAAAATGTGAAATTATCAAATCACAAAAAAAACGCAAATACTTTTCAATTACTTTTTATTCAAGTCAAGGTCAATGCTTAGCATAGTGCAGCAAGACCATCGAACGGTAAGGAGCGATCTTAAACTCTTAAATCAGGTGCAACAATGGTTTGAGGAGTTTTGTCAGCAATATTTACCTAAATATGGCTGGTCAGACAGCCAACTTTATCGTCTTAACCTAGCATTAGCAGAAGGATTTACGAATGCAGTTCGCCATGCTCATCATTCTTTACCTCCAGAAACAACTATAGAAATTCAAGTTAGTCTATGGATTGATAAATTGGAAATAAGAATTTGGGATTACGGAAAACCATTTAATCCTGATGTAATCACAGAGCCAGAACCGGGTACTCTGCAAGTAGGTGGATATGGATGGTTTTTACTCCGCCGCTTGGCAGATAAAGTTATTTATGAACGTGATTCAGATACTAGAAATTGCTTGTTAATTGTCAAATATTGTTTAGAAGAAAAACATCAGTGACTAGCTCTGCACAGCGCAATTCAAAAGTTAAACAGCTTATATGAAAAGCAGGAATAACACATTTTGTTTTGCTCTTCCATAACCAATAACTAAACTCGCTATGCTAGTAAAGTCAGCAGCACAAAGAAAGAGACATGACCTTTAAAAACCTCCAATTCAATTTTGATAAGATTCGTCCTTGGCTGACCCTGTTAGCAATTGCCTGGTTATTAGCATCATTAGGCTTAGGCTGGTTAGTTAATTCTTTAGTGATTATTTTTGGGTTATTGTTATTTTTACCTGTGATAGCATTCTTTGGGTTTCGCTGGTGGTTACAAAAGAATCTGGTTACTAACCAATGTCCCGTATGTGGATATGAATTAACAGCGATAAATAATAGCCAAGTCCAATGTGCTAACTGTGGTGAGCAGTTATTAATTAAAAACCTGCAATTTCAACGCTTCACACCAGAAGGGACTATTGATGTGACAGCGGTTGAAGTTCAACCCCAATCACTGGAAGATTAGTCACCGAGTCACCGAGTCACCGAGTCAGGAGAAAGAATCTAGAACTTTAAAAAGTGTTTAAGTTTTAATCGTCTAAGGCTTATTTTTTGCATATTATCAACCTTGAATAGCCCGTAAAACATTAATTGATCAAAGTTTTAGGTTTAGATGGCTATAGCTTGCGTGACGATGTAGTAGTCATCCGCCACGCTACGCTATCAGCAAAGCCTATTGAGAATTTCTGAATAGGGGATTTTTAACTACGTTGTGCCATTGATCTAGATTTTTGAGAAAATGTGGCTGCTGTAGTTCAGAAAGCCAAAGGATTAAGGCATCTTCATGATTATCTTTGTAATAACCCCGTCGTTTTCCCGCAGTTTTGAATCCAAACTTTTGATACAAGGCAATGGCAACATGGTTAGAATCGCGGACTTCGAGGGTAGCTCTCTCCAAACCCAGATCCGTAGCAGTCCGCAGTAGTGAATACAATAAAGCTGTTCCTAACCCTTGACCATGATATTGGGGGTGAACAGCCAAAATTGTAATGTGTGCTTCCTCTAAAATTGACCAAAAGCACCCCATTCCTAAGAGTTCGGAGTGATTAAAAGGTGAAAATAAACCCAAAAAATGACTATTAGGACTATCTAACTCCCGCAAGTAGCCTTCCATAGTCCACAAACCATTGAAACAGGCTTTATCTAGTTCTAAGAGTTCAGTTAAATTGTCCGTGGTTAAAGATTGAATGTTTAAGTCGGATGAAATCACAATTTTTAAGGATTGAGGAAGGTTAATTACCAATTACTCATTACCCATTAGCAATGAGAGAGTAAACTGGAAATGAGGACATATACTCATGCCCTGATTTTTCACAAAGACAACTCTTATTAGTTATGGTATTGACTCACCCCGTCGAAGTTCAAGTTTCTGGCCGTCAATATTTACAGGCAAAAAATAGCAACAGTGCTGATATTTCCCCTAACCAACAACTCTTGCCCTTGACAGCTAGAGTCAATCATCATGACAACCTGGAAATCGGTGGGTGTGATGTAACAACCCTAGTCGAACAGTTTGGTTCACCTTTATATATTTTAGATGAAGAAACCCTAAGAACTGCTTGTAGACAATATCGAGATACTTTCAAGGAATACTACAAAGGAGAATTTCAGGTACTTTATGCCTCTAAAGCATGGAATTGTCTAGCAGTTTGTGCCATTGTTGCTTCGGAAGGGTTAGGAATTGATGTCGTATCTGGTGGGGAACTTTATACTGCACTAAGTGCGGGCATGAGTCCCCATAAAATTTACTTACATGGAAATAATAAGTCCTATGATGAGTTAGTTTTAGCTGTTGAATCTGGCTGTACTATTGTAGCGGACAACTGGTATGAGCTAGATATGCTAGTAAAGATAGCAGGGAAGCAAACAGAAAATTCTTCCTTTTCGCCCATTCGGATTATGCTACGCTTAACTCCTGGGATAGAATGTCATACCCATGAATATATTCGCACCGGACATTTAGATAGTAAATTTGGTTTTGACCCCAATGATTTACAAGAAGTATTTGCTTTTGTAAGTCAACAGCCTAGTTTAAACTGTGTGGGGTTACACGCTCATATTGGTTCACAAATTTTTGAACGTCAACCACATAGAGATTTGGCGGCTGTGATGGTGCAGTGGTTAAAAGATGCGGCTAAACATGGCTTAAAAGTGACGGAATTAAATGTTGGTGGTGGTTTAGGAATTAAATATACAGAATCTGATGATCCCCCAAGCATTGCGGAATGGTCAAAGGCAATTTGTGAAGTTGTACAGAATGCTTGTATATCGGAAAATTTACCTTTACCAAAGTTACTCTGTGAACCAGGGCGATCGCTCATTGCTACATCTTGTGTAACTGCTTATACTGTTGGTGCTGCTAAAATCATTCCCGAAATTCGTACCTACGTGGCGATTGATGGCGGAATGTCAGATAATCCCCGCCCGATTACCTATCAATCGGTTTATCGGGTAGTAGCTGCCAATAAAATGTCTGTTCCTTGCACCGAAACAGTTACGTTGGCTGGTAAACATTGTGAATCAGGAGATATTTTGATTAAAAATGCCCAACTGCCAAAAACTGAACCAAATGATATTCTCGTCGTTATGGGAACTGGTGCGTACAATTACAGTATGGCATCTAATTACAATCGTCTACCTCGACCAGCAGCGGTTGTAGTGGCAAACGGCGAAGCAAACTTAATTTTGCAGCGCGAAACTTATCAAGATTTGATTCGACAAGATTGCCTACCAGAAAGACTTAAATAGTCCCTAGTCCTTGGTCATTAGTCATTAGCTAAGAACCAATGACTGGGCGCAGGCCCTGCGCCCCTACTGACAAATGACTGGGCGCAGGCCCTGCGCCCCTACTGACTAATGACTATAAGAATCCAGATGTCATGAGAGATTGGTGGAAGCAATGGCTGGCAAACCTGGGAGATTGGTCACAGTCCTTGCTCCTTGGGAGTCTGGATATGATGTTAGTGTTGGCACTAACATACATGATCCTAGTGATTATTAGTGAACGGCGCACATTATGGATGATGCGAGGATTTATAATCTTAATGCTCTGCTCGGCACTCAGTGGCAAATTGGGATTACCGCTGCTAAATTTTGTCCTTGAAAAATTGGTAATTGGCTGTGCTGTGGCTATGGCTGTGGCACTTCAATCAGAATTTCGCCGTTTTTTAGAACAATTGGGACGTGGCGAATTTTGGCAGTTATTTCAGAATAATGCTAGTGCGATTCCTAAGTCGGATAGTGTAATTGATGAAATTGTTGATGCAGTTAAAGAATTATCAAAAAATCGGATTGGTGCTTTGCTAATTTTGGAAACCACAGGACCTATTGAAGAGCAGGATTTCTCAGTCCCAGGAGTGAAGTTAAATGCTGAAGTTTCTAAAGAATTGATCCAAACTATTTTTCAACCGAAAACTTTATTACATGATGGAGCAACATTAATTCGTGGTTCACGCATTGTATCATCAGGTATAATCTTACCACTTTCAGGACGCACAGCCTCGCGCCAGTTGGGAACACGCCATCGGGCGGCAATGGGAATTACTGAAAGAGTCGAAAATTGTATTTGTGTTGTTGTATCTGAAGAAACGGGTTCTATTTCCTTAGCGGAAAAAGGAACTCTATATAGACCACTAACTATTAAAAAGCTCAAAGAGTCTTTAGAGACTCGATTTTCCCCAACTGTAGATCGGGAAGCTGTAGCTCCTGGTCTTTTAACTTTAGTTCGTCAACTTGGTGATCAATCACTAAAATTAATTTCCCAGTTGCTTAGATTACCTTGTCTTCGACACGCTACCCGTAGGGGTACGACTGCTTCTCAAGATAAAAAATGACAACACAACAAACTGAATCGCAATATTTACCCCCTGATTTAAAACGAGAATTGCTACCCCAGCACGTTGCGGTAATTATGGATGGTAATGGCCGATGGGCAAAACGCCAAGGTTTACCCCGGATTATGGGTCATAAAGCCGGTGTAAATGCTCTCAAGGATTTGCTGCACTGTTGTAAAGATTGGGGGATTAAAGCGCTGACGGCCTACGCTTTTTCCACGGAGAACTGGAAAAGACCACAGGAAGAAGTGGAATTTTTAATGACTCTGTTTCAACGAGTTCTCCGGCAAGAACTGCGGGAAATGGTGGAGGAAAACGTGCAAATTCAGTTTGTGGGTAATTTGTCAGCTTTACCACAGGCACTTCAGACCGAAATTTCCCGGGCTATGGTTCAAACTAAGGATAATTGCAGTATCCGGTTTACAATAGCGACTAATTATGGCGGTAGACAGGAGATTTTACAGGCTTGTCGGGCGATCGCCCAAAAGGTCAAAGAAGGTTTACTCACACCTGAAGACATTTCTGAAGAAGTGTTTGAAGCTCATCTATATACAGCCGGAATAGCAGATCCAGATTTATTAATTCGTACCAGCGGAGAAATGCGATTATCAAATTTCTTGCTTTGGCAAATGGCTTATGGTGAAATTTATATTACTGATGCTCTCTGGCCTGATTTTGACCGAACTGAGTTTCATCGGGCTATATCTGCTTATCAACAACGAGAACGTAGGTTTGGGAAAATTTGACAATTTTGGATTTTAGACTGGCGATTTTAGATTGGTAATAAATCCAAAATCCAAAATCTAAAATTAGCTTATGGTCCAGAAAAAACAGCTTTCTCTATATCTTCCCGACTTAGGGAATATTTAAAGGAACGTTGAATTTCTTGACGGCTTTCTCCTAATTGAAAATAGCGCACTGTAATTTGTTCTGTATCTAACCAAAGTTCTGCTTCCCAACTAGATCGTTGCACACGCCAACAATGTAGCTGGTTATCGTCTTGTTGACAACCTTGGTTTTTTAGCCATTGTTCGATTTGTGGTAAAGGATGACTATAGAGAGGTGTATCGGCGGAAAGCATAAGCAATTCAATTCAAAATTATTGGGTTATTTTAGAAGTGGGAAGTTGACTTTAACTCATTGCTTCTCCACGGAGGATAGCGATAGCGATCGCTAATAGCATACAACCAACAATGGTCAACCCCAAAATAAATAATACAAATATTTCTCCAGAAGACAAAGGGCGATCTGTAGAATCGAGATACATTGATTTGGAAAAATCGTAGGGCTTATGTACAGACTGGTTTAAATCCGTTGGGGCTTGAATTACGCCAAAACGGGAATAACCAATTTTTAAATCATAGCTTAACCGCCGTTCTGGGTTACTCAGGGTAGCATAGGCTGTGTTGATTTGCTGGAATTTAGCAGTAGCCATATTAGCAGCTAATTCCGTCGTATCTGGATGATAGAGTTTACTGAGTTCTCGATAAGCGCGACGAATATCAATTACAGATGCTCCGGGATGGAGTCCTAGTAGCGAGTAATAGGTAGTTTCGGCGCTGTGTGGGAATTCCCCATTGTCGGTTACGGTTTTTTGAGTCACTTTGCTCAAAGAAGTTTTTTATATTCTAAATCTTTTGTGAAGAAGGAACAAAGTCCCAGAAATGGTAAATTTTATGAATATTGCTTGACTTAAAATAGTTCTGATGAATCCTGTATAAAAACAAGAGTTTCGCTTTCCAATTACTATTGCTAGTGGTGTGGGTTGTAATTGGCTCAATTTTACGATTTACAAACTTGACAATCAAACCATTAACGAAACAGGAAAAATGATGGGTATTGCTTGGAAATTTAAGTTTTCTAATGTGCAAATACAGCCATATTTTTTATTACTTCATAGTAATGATAATCAAACATCTAATGTGTTGCCAAATACTATTCAGAATTTAGCAAAACCATTAGATTTGTGGTTAGTCAATTTTGAACAAAAATAGAGCGAAATTACTGTATGCCTGATAGTAAATTATTGCCACCTGTTAATGGTTATAAATATCAACATTTAAGTTGTTCTTGATTTTGTTATCACTATGTATTGAAATGTTGGGTTTCCTTGGGTCAAACTAACCTACACAAAGTGTATTTTTTATAAAATGTCAGGGTCAATATTTAATTCTCTTAGTTTAGCTGCTAAACGTTCTGCACGTTGTGTTTCTTGTTCCGCGCGTTGAGTTGCTTGTTCTGCACGTTGGGTAGCTTGTTCTGCGAGTTGGGTTGCTTGTTTTGCGAGTTGGGTTTGTTGTACTCCATATTCTTCTGGTGTTAGCATTAACTGTCCTTCTGGCATAAAATAACGCAATTTGTCATCATGGACACCCAAATATAAATTTAGCTGCTGACTCCATAATAAACCTTGAGGATTGGGTTCTATGGGTTGATATGTTCCACCAAACAAGATAAAACCAGCAAATTCTAAACTTTGGGGATTAAACCAGAAATATTCAGGTGTGCGGAAAATATCTTGATAAATTTGTTTTTTTAACCCTTTGTCAGTGGAAGCCGTAGAGGGAGAAAGCAATTCTATAATGAGGTTGGGATACTTACCACCTTCCTCCCAGACTACCCAACTATTGCGCTCGCGGTTTTCTGTGTCCAGCACTAGGAAAAAATCTGGACCACGAAAATCTTTGGTTTTAATTTGCCGAGGACTGTAATAAATAGTCATGTTCCCGGCAGCAAAATAGTCATTAATATTATTTATATCTCGCCACCACCAATTGAGACATTGGATTAGTAGTAGCATTTGTTGCAAATGTAAAGATGATTCCAAAGGGGGTTCGTCACTTTCCAGATTACTTGGCGGAAATATTACATCTAAACCGGGTTCAATATTTTGGGTGACGGTCATAGCTGCAAGTTAGTGAGGGATCTATTTTCAGGGTAACACCTGAGTTCGGAGTTCGGAGTTCGGAGTTCGGAGTGTTACCTTGACTTTTTTGGTGATAGTTACCAAAATTCTGATAATAATATAGATTTTTTGCCACTACGAATGAGTTGAGATGACATTCTGTCTACGCCACCCAAATCATGGAGAAAGCGACAAAGTTTGACAATCCTGGCAGCAAAAGTTCAACTTCTCTTTTGAATTCCTTGACTATCCGTAATGAGTCAAATATGCGTGTCTTTTCCTCTTAAATTTTAACTCCTAACACCGTTCGCGTAGCGTCTCCGAAGGAGAAACTCCTAACACCGAACTCATATTTTATTTCTTCTGTAGTTTGTTTTACTGTTAAATTAAATCAGCACGAGGTTTAAAGGTTTCTATTTCCCGCAATTTTTCATAAAGTTCCCGTTCTTGAGGACTAATATTTTTGGAAGTCACTATCTGAATTTCCACTAATTGATCACCACGTTGACCATTTTCTTCGGGGTAGCCTTTATTACCAAGACGGAATCTTTGCCCAGACCTTACCCCAGGGGGAATAGTCATTTTCACTGGACCATCAAGGGTAGGTGCTTCGACTTGTCCGCCTAATGTTGCTTCACAGGGAGTAATAGGTACTTGACAGAAGATATTAGAACCTTCTAACTTAAATAAAGGATGAGGATCAACTGTAATTTTCAAGTATAAATCGCCACCACTAATTCCTTGATTTCGCAAGCGGATAGTTTGCCCTGTCACCATTGCTGGGGGCATGGTCACTTCGAGGGAACGCCCATCTTCTAAACGTATCCTTTCATTACCACCTTGATAAGCTTTTTCTAGAGGTAAGGTTAATCTAGCTTCGATATCCCGACGGGTGGCACGGGGTGGAGGAGTATTAACTGTATATGCAACTTTAGTTCTGGGAGTACGAAATGGGTCGCTAGTGGTGGTATTTCCCGGACTACTTTTGGGTTCTTTGCGGTTGCTGACACCAATTACTTGATTGACAAAACTT
>JANMGZ010000133.1:0-11439 GCA_031374905.1 Dolichospermum sp. OTE_70_metabat_362_sub | reverse complement strand
TAGCACTGATGAGAAAAGCTAGAAAGAGCATAGTATCAAAAACCCGCATCGCTAACCCTGTAAGCACAACGATTAGCTAGAATAAACTTTTCTACTTCGGGGTGTGCGGTTTTCGATACCTGCCACCGAAAACGGCAGCGATAACTGTTGGGGTGACGCTTTGTGTTTAGACCTGACTCTGGGTGTGCTGCTATTACTGATACCCAAATTCGTCAATAAGCGACTTCCCCAACTACTTTTTTCTTGTTTCTTTTTTTGTGGCTTATATCGCTATTTTTTTCTTGAACCCTAGCCATTATTACCAGGTAATTACAGTCAAAATAGGTATTTTTATTAACTCTTGATCTGCCGTTACCAAACTCGCTGTATTTTGTATTGCTGTTGCTGTAATTACTGCATCGGGTAATTTTAAACGATATTGCTGACGAATTTTAATGATATTATTAATTAATAACGTATCTTTTGCCAACAACCCAACAACTTCCACACGCTGAATAAACTCTTGAAAAAGTTGGTGATCTAATTCACTTAAACCAGAAAATGCCAAAAATTCAATCTGACTAATAACCGAAATTCCGATCCAATCAGTGTTTTGTAAGATTTGTAGCAGTTGAGAATTTCCCTGCAACAAAGCCACAACCGCATTTGTATCCAACAGATAACGATCACCATTCATCTCTTAAAGACCTTTGCGTCCCAACTGCATCTCCTCGCCAATTTAAACGCCCCACTAAATCAGAGAAATCATATTTGATTAGGTTCTCATCAGTTGAAATAGCTAAATTTTCCACATTCTCACTATCAGAATCTAAGGAATATTGTTTTTGTATTAATTCTCTCAAATCTGAGCATAAATCCCCTTTAACTAAGGACATTGCCACCTGTGCTTGTTCATCTGGCTGTAACTGTTGCACAGCCGTAATCAGTTGTTCTAGGGTAATAGGAATTGATATCATCTTCAGTATTACTATTTGACCTAATTAAATTGTAGGGTACGCTGGCAAAATCAAATCCTGCAAATCGTGTAAATCTTGATATGGCTTGCGCCAAGCACTCACACTCCAAAACAAAAAAATACGGATAAATACTCGCAGCCACCCCCGTTCCCTTCGACATCCCCGGAGGCGCAACCATCCCCACCGTCGGCTCTCTCTTCGCCCTAGCACTGATGAGAAAAGCTAGAAAGAGCATAGCATCAAAAACCCGCATCGCCAACCCTGTAAGCACAACGATTAGCTAGGATAAACTTTTCTACTTCGGGGTGTGCAGTTTTCGATACCTGGCACTCTATTCTACTGATCCATTAAATTCAAAATGAAATTTTCTATAATTTACAGGTTATCAAATCTTAATCTTTACCATTGATCACTGATGTTACCCAGATTTCTCACAAAGAAATAAAAAAAGGAGTCAAAAACTGCGAGAATGTATATGTAGAAAGCATTTCAGCAGTTATAAAGTATGACCCCACTACCAATTACATCCCATAGAAATGATTATTAACATAACGAATATATGGCTTAATCATGGGATATAAAGACTTAAACGACCATGAAGAATTAGTCCATAATCTAATGTTCGCACTGGCATTAGGAAAAAGCATTGGTCAAGAGAATGAACCATTTACGTTAGCTCCGAAATTGTACATTAAATCGGATAGAACATTGTCCTGAAAACGTAGAACAAGGAGCGTAAACAATATTTAGTTTTAGATACAAATATTCTCGTTAGTGCCGTTATTCCCAAAACAAGCAAAGCGCGTCAAGCCTTAGATAAAGCACAAGATATAGGAAAGTTATATTTTAATAATAAGGTTGAAAGCCTGTTTTTGGTACTTTCCTAAAACCTATCTTGAAAAGCAATTTGTTCTCCGTCAGTAAACTAAATATCTCTCATCGTATTGATGTTAGTCATCTAACTTAGGGTTCATTTAAGATATCTAACTTAGGATTAATTAAATTACTTTAATTAAAGCATAGGCTTTTTATAGCAGGCTAATTTCAACTATTTTATTTTGGAGATATAAGTTTATGTCGCAAGCAAATTTTACGACTTCCCAACCAGAAAAAAATGCTTCTTTAATTGGTTTTGATGAAAATTGTTTATCAGAATTAAGTTCTGAACAAAGTTCTAATATTGTTGGAGGATTTACACTTAAAAATAATACAGAAGCACCGCGGATTTTTTATAATTTTGGAGATAAATTACCCCTACAACAACAAACTTTACAACCGGGGGAAACAGGTACTTATGCAGGAGAGTATCTTTTATATAACTCTTCATTAGCAAAGCCCGGAATTAAGCCCGCAGTATTCAAAGCAGATCCTTCAGGCTCATTCAGTTTGAATCAATCAGGAACTCAGATAATTCCTACTGATCTTAGCTCTTCTAATGGAAGTGGGAATAATGTAAATGGGGATTGCTAAAAAAGCAATGAAAAGGCCAGAGTCGGTAAATAAACTTTGAATAAACAGCCTCTAGAACTTAATCTGGAGGTTTTATTTATGGCTATTTACACCACCTCGCAGGAATGAACTAAAGGTAACAATGGTCCTATTTGTTCCTGTCCATTTACAGCTAAATCACTATGACACAAATATAATTTATCAGACATACGCGCCAGCAAATCGACGACGATTCTTTTTAGTCTTTGTTCTTCGGCTAATTGTTCATCTTCTGCTGTCCAAGGTTGTCCTAATCTATCCTGCAAAAATAAGGTAGCACCAAATAAAGTGGCTGCACCACCTTTTGCCCACAGCGGTGAACCAATATCTAACCAAAAATGCCAACGGTGATTTTTCCGACTCGCACGGTATTGGAAAATAGTTGCTAAGGTAATAGCTTTTTTAGTGCTACCAATAGAACGGATAGGATAGGGGTTGGCGGTAATTGTCCCCTGTCGCAGCAGTTGAATAAAGTCAGTAATAGTAATACTGAGAGTTTCTGGTGTATGCAGTGAAAGTAATAGAGGATCAGTTTGTTTTAAGCGGGTGTCTATTTCCCAATAATGTTGGGCGGTTTCGAGTAATTCTCTTAATGCTGCTAGTTCTTGATATGAGGGGTTTTTATCATTAAATACAAAATCTTGAATTGCTGTGTAGAGGAAAAAAATGGGGGTGAGGAGAAGCCGCTGTTGATATTGCTCCCGTTGTTCTCCAATCCATTGGAATATTTCTTCATAAGCCTGAGTGGCAAGATAGCCGATTCTATCCCAGCGTTCAAAAGTTCTCACTGGTAATAATTTGGGTGTGTCGGGGTGGGGAACGAAACAAGCATCTGCTATTAAACCAGCCCGCACTGGGTCTATTTTAGAATGATGGAATTTTTTTTCCTCTCTATCTTGAGTTTGATATTGACTCAAAACCACCAACATTTCCGCTACGGCATCTCTATCTACTAACCGTCCCAAACCGGGATAAACTAGAGCCATGAGGGTTAGTAATGCTCTAACTATCGAGGAACTAATTAACGGGCGTTGTTCGCTCAAAGATGCAACTTCGATATTTTGTTTAGTTAGTATTTCTACTAGAGTATAACGAGCGATCGCATCTAAACCCGGTGCAATAATCGCTACTTCATCTGCCGCTACTTCCCCTGACTGCACCCCATCAATAATCATCTCGGCTGTTTGGCGTAATAACTGGGCGCGGGAAGTAGTTTGAATCGCTTGCACAGAAATTGGTAAACTCAACATCGTCATTGGTTGTATGAGTAATTTTACCATTTGCTCACCCAGAGAATAACCCAAACTATCTAAAGGTGGTGAGGTTAAGTTTTCTACTTGACAACGCTGCGCTAATCTGGCTAAATATTCAGGATCTGCACCTAAACCCCAGCGGACTGACCCTTGAGGATTATAGCTAAATGCGCCCACCGCACCAGCATCTAACAAAAATTCAAATAAGTTAGCAGCGATCGCCGGATAATCATCTACATCATCTGCTATGATGCCCTGATAGCGTTGCTTGAGATGTTGCTGATAGCTACCATGAGTTAATAATTGTTGGTTATACAGTTCGCTAATTAGCGCATAAGTCAATAATCCCCGCTCTAAACACCAATTTCGCCAATTTAGTAGTAAAGAACCCAAAAATTCTGGGTCTAAATTGATAGAATTATTTTCTAAACCACTCTTCAAAATCTGGGGAATGTCTTCACACGGTACACCGCTATAAGCTGCTAATTGCCATAAATCTAGGATACGTCTCACCAAACGATTCTCATTCATGCCTACACGCCGCAAAACTTCGGAATCTAACTGAGAACTCCAGAGTTTTGTCGCCAATTCTTGTTCAGTTTCTGGGCGTAATCTTACCGAAAATTGGGCTTTTATAGACAACAAATCAATTAATAACGGCCAAAATAAAATCACCTCATCTTGGAAAAAACCCAAAGCCGTTTTGACACGAATAGGATATTTTCCTAATGTTAAAGTAGTAACTCTATCAGCTAATTCCCTGCGGTTATCATCATTAGCAGCTAACAATAAAATACTTAGTTGTTTTTGATGTAAATTTGAAGTTTTATCTATGGGTTGAGGTTGGGAATTGTGAATATTTTTATTATAAAATGAAGCAGGTACTTGACTATCAATTTGCAACCAATCACTAAACTGGTTCACCAAGCGAGTAGTTTTACCACTACGACTAGTACCAAAAATCCAAAGGGAATCAGAAAGCATGGTTTTTGCGTTAACTTAAGTTTAAGAATTTAGTGGATAATGCCAAATAATTGTCTCGATGAAAAATACTGTGTTTAGCCAAAAAATATACCCTTTTTTACTGGCTGCTTATAGATGGTATCTACTGACACCAGAACGTTCTTTAAATACAGCTTATCAAGCGGCTATAAAAATTAAGGAAATTGAAGATGAACATTTTAATGGTAACAAAATAGACTGCGAATTTACCATGCACAGCAACAGTGTCATGGATTATTTTCAAGGGGATTTACAAAAATTATTAAAAACTGTACAAATGCGGCTGACGGAATTTAAAGCCAGTCGCTGGTTTTCTAATGAATCTAAACAAAAAGCAGCACTGAAAGTGGGGATAGAATATTCTAGTCCAGCATCAATTTTAGAGAAATTAGAATTTATTGATCAAGTTACTTCCAAATACACTAATAATGATATAGATGCAAATTATAAAAATTCCAATTCTCAAACTGTTCAACCTTCCAGAGATTCAGTTAATTCTCAACAAGTTATTCCGAAAATATCAAGTAAAGTCAACCAAAATATCCTCAAAGGAAAAACTAATACTACAGGTATTTTACCACGTTCAATTTTAAGCACAATTACGCGGCTACAAGTAGAATTAGATCCGGAATCTGAACAAAACGTAGTTCAAAATTTTCGGAAAGCTCAACAAAGAAGTATTATTTCAATTCGGTTTATCCTTCTACTTATAATTGTTCCTCTTCTGACTCATCAAGTATCAAAGGCTGTAATTGTTGGACCATTGGTAGAACATTTCCGAAATGATAAAACAGTAGAAGTTTTCCTAAATGAGGAAATGGAAGAAGAAGGATTATCTACATTACAAAGATTTGAAGAAAGAATTAAATTTGAAGCATTGATTAGTAATGCACCTGCGCTTGGGGCTGAAGAATTAGAAACGCAGATGAAGGAGAAAGCTGAGGAAGTAAAAGAGGCATTTCGTAAAGAAAGTGATAATGCTATTAAAAATGTATTTGCTGATATTTTCGCAGTAATTACTTTCACTATCTTATTGCTTGTTAGTAAGCGTTCTATCAGTGTATTAAAAGAATTTTTTGATAATATAGTTTATGGTTTAAGTGATAGTGCTAAAGCATTTATTATTATTTTATTTACCGATGTTTTTGTCGGCTTTCACTCTCCTCACGGTTGGGAAGTTCTCTTAGAAGGGATATCAAGACATTGGGGATTACCAGCCAATCGGGATTTTATTTTCTTATTTATTGCCACATTTCCCGTAATTTTAGATACGATCTTTAAATATTGGATTTTCCGCTATTTAAATCGAATTTCACCTTCTGCCGTTGCTACCTACCATAACATGAATGAATAGCCAGCATTTTGCTAACTTTACTATTAGCTTACCCATATTCATGGCCAGTTTGATTGTGGGGATAAAGCCACTTCCTAATCAAGAACTTAGTTCCCCAGAATGTCGATTAGCAAAATGGAATTTACCAGCATTAGTAAATCCAACTAAAAAGAAGTTAGCTGTACTTATTCCTAGAGTTCCAGTTACCTGTTGTCAGGAAGATATTTCTTGTTTAGATCAGGCAATTTATGATGATAAAAATGACGGAATCGCCGATAAAAAATCATTATTACAATCTATAGATTACAGTCTCCAATATTTGCAAACGCCAAGGGCAATTACAGCTTATCAAAAATCGGAAATTACCAGAAAAAGAGTTTATAATAGTTTGCAAAGATTTCGGGAATTGTTGATTTCTACAAAATCGGCTCAAACACTCCAAGCAGCTATAGAAAAAGAATTTGTTTTTTATCAATCTGTGGGAAGAGATAGTAAAGGAACGGTTTTATTCACTGCTTATTATGAACCTTTATATTTAGCCAGTCGTCAACCGACAAAAGAGTTTCGCTATCCTGCTTATCGCTATCCTGCTGATTTAGAATCTTGGGCTAAACCTCATCCTACCAGATCAGAATTAGAAGGTGTAGATGGTTTACAAAGTGGAAAAGGAAAATTAAAAGGATTGGAGTTATTTTGGTTTAAAGATCGTCTTGAACCTTATATGATTCAAATTCAAGGTTCAGCAAAACTCAAATTAACAGATGGAACGCAGACAACTATCGGTTATGCAGGGAATACAGCCTATAATTATCGAAGTTTAGGCAGATCATTAGTTGATGATGGTAAATTTCCCTTAGAAGGGTTAAATATGCCCATTATCCTCGACTATTTTCGCAAATATCCCCAAGATTTAAATATTTATATTCCTCGCGATCGCAGTTTCGTATTTTTTCAGGACACCTACGGAAAACCGGCACAAGGTTCTATTAGTGTACCACTCACTCCAGAGCGTTCTATTGCTACAGATAAATCTCTCATGCCTCCGGGGGCTTTAGCATTAATTCGCGCTCCTTTTCCCTATATTAATCAGAGTAATAAAATCGAAAATCGGCTGGTGAGTCGTTACGTTTTAGATCAAGATACAGGTGGCGCAATTAAAGGTGCAGGGAGAGTAGATTACTTTTTAGGAACAGGTGAAGCCGCAGGAGAACGGGCTGGGGTAACAGTCAGCAACGGACAATTATTTTATCTGTTACTAAAACCGTAGTCTTCAGGGCAATTTTTTGACCGTCAGTGTAAAAATCCATGTTCTAAGTTAGATGAAAAGATACTTCCTTTTGAAGATGCAAATACTTCTACTTGGACACCTGTTAGTGGAATTAATCTTGATAATGAAGAAGATACTACTGTTTTTCAGACGGGTTTTAAGACTCTTAACATTGACTTAACTCAATTACAGGGTAAAAAAGTAGAGTTGAAGATCGGAACAATTCTCTTAGAACTCGGAGATGGTTATGTATCGGGCGAGTATACAGGGTTATTTCATTCTAGATTTAAGCAACGAATTTAGGTGTTTTCAGCCGTCGTGAGATAGAAGCCCTGAAGCCTAAAATAACGCATTCTCGTAAATACATAAAATGTCAGATTTTAGAATGAAACAGCCCTGGGCGAGTATACTGCTATTCTGTTAGACAGCATCAAAGTGGTAAGTAAATAAAAATATTAGAATTGGGATTTCATTGATTGGGGGAAATTTGGGAAAGGCGATCTCGCCTTTAGAAATTTAGGGAGTGCGATAGCGTTCGCGGTAGCGTCTCGAAGAGATAGCGAGACCTAGTAATCGCTACGACAGACTACGGCTAGGCACTGAATAGAGAAAGTTTTGGAAGTTAATCTGTTAAAATTTGTTCAGGTAAACAACTAAAAATGTAAAATCCATGAAAATTAAAGCCATTATTCATCCTGCCGAAGAAGGGGGTTATTGGGCTGAAGTACCTGCACTTTCTGGTTGTATAACAGAAGGGGATACAATGGAAGAATTAATTAATAATCTTCAAGATGCTATCCAAGGTTGGCTAGAAGTAGCAAATGAAATTCAAAAACCAGATTTAATTTCACAAGTGATTGAAATTGCCGTATGAAATCAATTTCGGGGAAAACTCTATGTAAAATTGTTGAGAAAAAAGGCTGGATTCTCAAAAAAATTACAGGTAGTCATCATATTTATGAAAAACCTGATAAAAGTACAATTATCTCTATTCCTGTACATCGGAATCAAGATTTAAAACTTGGAACTTTAAAATCAATCATGAAAATAGCTCAATTAGTAGAAGATGATTTATAATTAGCACTTACTTTCTGCGTTAAGGAGGCGATAGGGAAGCGCGACCTAGTAATTGCTTTTAGGGATGTGGGGAGAACGATTAACTTTTACCAGAAACTATCAACATTCACAAACTCATAACCCTGTTCTAATAATTGGGGAATCAAAATATTAATAGTTTCTGCCACATCTTGTCCCCCAAAATAGCCATCATGTAACACAATTAATGAACCGTTTTTAACTTGCTTTATAACTCGATTTACCACAACATTGACACCAGGATGTACCCAATCTTCAGGAACTACACTCCACATGACTGGACGATAATTCCACTGTTGAAATAATTGTAATGTTCCAGGTGTAAAAAAACCGTTGGGAGGACGCACATCTCGCACTTGTTCGGGTGGTAAATTACAAGCATTGTAAATAGCAAGTTGAGTTTTTTCTAAACTCTGTTTTAATTGCGTTGACGAAAGCAGGGGAAAAGAATCATGTTCATAACCATGTAATCCGATCCAGTGTCCTTGTTCGCTGACTGTTTTCGCAATTTCTGGAAACCGATTCACACAATTTCCTAACCAGAAAAAACTAGCAGTAATGTTGTAACGATTTAAAACAGATAATACTTGAGGTGTGTATTGGGGATGAGGTCCATCATCAAACGTGAGGGCGATAGTTTTACTGTTTGAGTTTCCACCCCATAGACAATGGGGAAAAGTGGGTTGGAGAATGCGATAAATAAGGGGAAATAGAGGTGCAAATTCCATTGTTAAAAATAAGTTTGTAACAAAAACTGTAACAACAACCTAATTTATGATCACACTGGTTTAAATTGAGAGAAAATCTGCGGGTAATGCCTGAACTGAAGATGATATTGTGCAAAGATATTCGAGATTATCAAATTCTTTTTCTGAGTTTATTTCTGATTTTGGGAATTTCGACGCGAGACTGGACACTACATCCAGAATTTATTGTTGTGGCGATCGCCTCCTGCATTATAACTCAAATCATCTTCTCATTCCTCACTAAACACCAGGACACAATTCCACCAATTAATATCCGTAGTCCCCTGATTACCTCTCTAGGACTGAGTTTACTATTACGGGTTGATCATTGGCCAACAATGGCCTTAGCTGGATTTGCAGCCATATCTAGTAAATTTATTTTCCAATTTGGGGAAAAGCATTTTTTCAACCCTGCTAATTTTGGCATTATTGCTGTTCTTACCCTCACTAATGATGCTTGGGTTTCCCCAGGACAATGGGGAGAAGAATGGTGGTATGCGTTGTTATTTGTGGGGACTGGAGGCATGATTTTACAGCGCATAGGTCGTTGGGATACTACCGCTGCTTTTCTAGGTGCTTATTCCCTCTTAGCAGCCATCAGAAATATGTGGTTAGGTTGGACTTGGGACGTTTATTTTCATCATTTAATGAGTGGATCTTTACTATTATTTTCTCTGTTTATGGTGACAGATCCGCGTTCAATTCCTAATGCGCCCATGAGTAGAATCTTATGGGCAATATCTATTGCTTTATTAACGTTTATTTTGCGGAATTTTTTCTTTATCCCCACTGCTGTTTTTTGGGCTTTATTTACCCTAGCACCATTAACTATTTTATTAGATAAATTCTGGATTACACCTAGATTTTCTTGGTGGAATAAAGCAGAATTGCCAGCAGAAAATAATCAATTAACTATCATCAATTAAGGTATCAAAATGCAACTTTTTCGCCTATTCATGCCCTTAATATCTGCACTGTTAGCAGTCCTATGTTTTGCGCCTACAGCTTGGGCTTTTTGTGGTTTTTATGTAGCTAAAGCTGATACAAAACTCTATAACCAAGCATCTCAAGTCATACTCGCTAGAGATGGAGATCGTACCGTATTAACAATGGCTAATGATTTTCAAGGTGATGTTAAAGATTTTGCTGTTGTTATTCCCGTTCCTAGCGTCTTAAAAAAAGAACAAGTTCATGTAGCCCAACCAAAAATTATTGAAAGATTAGATGCTTTTAGTGCGCCAAGATTAGTTGAATATTTCGATTCTGACCCCTGCGCCATCATGGAAAAAACGGCAGATATGCCATCACCACAAGCAGCAGGAAGAATGAGAGGTTCAGCAAATGAAATGAAGAAAGAGGACAGTTTAGGAGTGACTGTTGAAGCCAAATTTAATGTTGGTGAATATGATATTGTCATCCTCAGTGCTAAGGAATCTGGTGGACTAGAAATTTGGCTAAATCGCAATGGGTATAAAATTCCTAAAGGGGCAAAGGAATTACTAAAACCCTATATTCGTTCTTCGATGAAATTCTTTGTTGCTAAAGTCAACTTAGATAAATTTGCCGAATCAGGTTATCAATTACTGCGTCCTTTACAAATTTCCTACGAATCACTGAAGTTTATGTTACCGATTCGTTTAGGAATGATTAACGCCACCAAAGAACAAGATTTAATTGTTTATATTCTTTCGCCTCAAGGACAGGCAGAAATTACTAATTATCGGACTGTTAAAGTTCCTTCAGATGTGAATATTCCCGTTTTTGTGAAAAATGAATTTGGTGATTTTTATAAATCCATGTTCCAAAGTTCTTACACTAAAGAAGATAAAAAAGTGGGATTTTTAGAATATGCTTGGGATATGAGTAGTTGTGATCCTTGTTCTGCTGAACCACTCAATAATGAAGAATTAAAACAAGCGGGTGTATTTTGGTTGGACAATAATAGTAATGATAGACCAGTATCTCCCAGTTTTCGTTCTCGTTTTCCTAGTAGCAGTGTTTTTATTACTCGGTTACACGTGCGTTACACTAGAAATAAATTTCCCGAAGATTTGATGTTTCAAGCAACTTCTCAACGGGACTCTTTTCAAGGACGTTATATTTTACAACACCCATTTACAGGTAATCTTCAATGTAGTGCGGGAAGACAATATAAAAGTTCTTTAAACCAGCGATTTGAAAAAGAAGCCGAAACACTAGCTAAACTTACTAATTGGAATATCCAAAATATTCGCCAAAAAATGCAAATACCTGGCAGAAAATTTTCTACTTCTTGGTGGGATAATTTCTTAGCTTGGTT
>JANMGZ010000124.1:0-7521 GCA_031374905.1 Dolichospermum sp. OTE_70_metabat_362_sub | reverse complement strand
TTGTTTGTGAGACAAGTCCCCATTTTTAAAGAACTGCGGGATGATTTCATTGTCAGGCTTGCTTCTGTAATGAATGAGTTATCCTATCCAGCTAATTATACAATCTTTCGGCAAGGACAAGAAGGGCGATCTTTGTATATATTAGTATCTGGTCGAGTAAAAGTCCATATTGGTGATACCAAGTTAGCAGAAGTTGACAAGGGAAACTACTTTGGTGAAATGGCTGTCTTTGATACTCAACCTCGTTCCGCGGCTATCACTACTTTAGAATCTTGTGAATGTTTGGAACTTACCCAAGAACAACTTTATGATGCTATTGAGGAAACCCCAGAAATTGCGGTGAATATTATTCGTGAATTATCTCGTTTAATTCGGAAATTGAATGAAAAATATTAGTCATTAGTTATTACTAAATATTTGTTATTTATTTATCTCAGATTACAGGTATAGATGAGATAAAAAAGTGGAAATTAGCTAGAAGTTTTAACTAATTATTGGAGACAATCACATATATAATGGTGGGTAAATTAAATGCAAAACCAAAAATTTGGTTCATCTTTAATGTTAATAAAGCTATTAACTATAGAACAAACTATAGATAATTTAGATCATCACTTAGCAGAATTGCCAGATTTATTTAGAGAGTTGGATCAAGATAAAAAAATAAATTTGCCAGGTTTAGCGATTGTGAAAAAATCTGTGGAAGCACATGGAGGAAAAATTACTTTTGACAGTCAAGTTAATGTAGGAACAACTTTTAATGTTGTCATTCCCTTTTAGCAATAAATAACAAGATCCCCGACTTCTGATATCAATTCTCAATTTAGTTACAAGATAAAAAAGAAGTCGGGGATCTAAATTTTTTGATTTTTTAGACATTCTTTGATAAATCTTTGGGGAATTTCTTCACTTTCTCCCCAATGTTGATGAATATAAGAAGCATGAACATTAGGTAAATACCAACCTTCAAAACCTGTATTTTCATCACAATCATAGCGATAGGTATTAAATAATGGTTGAGGAGAATTAGTGATTAAATGAGAGCGATGAAATTCATGTCCAAAAATATGTTTATTGCTATCAAGTAAAAAAGTATTTTCTAAAACTACTGCGCGACGATATCCTAATGTTAATTTTTTATCCATTTGTGCATGAGTGGGTAATATTCCCACCATTGGCCAGGAGTTACCGTTAAAATCAATAATTTGCTCACATAAATACATCAATCCCCCACATTCCGCAATTGTGGGTATTCCTGCTAAAATTGAGTTTTTGACTGCTTGAATTAGGCTAACATTGGCAGATAATTGTTGTGCAAATACTTCAGGAAAACCACCCCCAAAATACATTCCTTGAATATTTTTTGGTAATTGAGAATCATTTAATGGACTCCAGAATACTAATTCTGCTCCTAATTGTTCGAGTAAATCTAAATTATCTTGATAATAAAAATTAAAAGCTTGATCTCGCGCTACAGCAATTTTAATTGAGGAATTGGGAGTTGGGAATTGGGAATTGGGAATCAAGGAAGATGATGATTTTAAAAGTGGGAGAAGTTTGTCCCAATCAAAATAAGTATCACCTATATCTGCTAAACTATTAATTATTTGATCTAATTCTGGTAATTCTGAAGTGGGAATTAAACCCAGATGACGGTCAGGAATGGTAATATTATCTTGTCGTCGTAAGACACCGAGAATGGGTAATTGTAAAGGTAGAAGGGAAGCTTTTAATAATGATAAATGTCGCTCACTTCCGACTCGATTTAAGACTAAACCAGCAATTTTAATTCTACTATCTAAAGAGCAATAACCGTGAGCAATTGCGGCTACTGAACCTGATAAGCGACTACAATCAATTACTAGGATGATGGGGATATCTAATAATCTAGCGACGTGCGCGGTACTAGCAAAATCTGTTTTTTCATTTGTGTTTGCGAAGTGGCCAATACCATCAAATAAACCCATTACACCTTCAACTAAAGTATATTCAGACTGGGGAGAATGATGGTTAAAACATTTCTGAACATAGTTTTCTGAAGTTAGCACAGTGTCTAAATTTCGGCAAGGAAGACCAGTCACATATTGATGGAACATCGGATCAATATAATCAGGTCCCACCTTAAAAGATTGCACCTTAACACCCCGACGACGTAAGGATGCTAATAGGGTAAGTGTAACTGTTGTTTTCCCAACTCCACTCCGTTCTCCAGCAATAATGATAGACATAGATCAACAATTTACAATTTACAATTTACAATTTACAACTAAGATTATACTGAATAATTTACACTGGGAGCAGGGACTACACTCCTTTTCAACAATAGACTAGAGATGTTCCGTCGGAACGTCTCTACAAGGGTTTCAAACCACGCACATTTAATTACCTCCAGATGTCTAATGAACAATTGAGAATTACCTCTCCCGGTCAGGACGATAATTGGCAAATGTAAAATGGAAACCTTTAAACTTTGAATGAATTAATTGACAATTGTCAATTGTCAATTATGCTTCCCGTTGTCTTTCTTCAATTTCTGTAGGAGAAATCATACTATTGATTTTTTCAACATCTGCCATCATCATAATAACACCTTGGACTGTTTGATTTATTAGGGGACTACAGGCGATATAACATTGGATTTTTTTACCTCGGCGATTAGTCGCATTAAGAAGTATTTCAGGGAATTTCTTTTTACTAGACATAACATCACGAATGAGATTTCGCAATTGTTCTACAGGTAAACCGATATCCAAACTAAACCAAGATTTATTTATGACTTCCTCACTGCGTAAACCCCACATATCTTCGACTGTATGATTCCAAATTAAAATATTAAAACTGTTATCCATGACTACCATTCCCATTTGCAGACAGCCTAAAATAGAAGAAAGAAAAATATTAGTTTGGTCAAGTTCACTAGTGCGAACGCTTAATTCATAATTTATTGTTTGTAACTCCTCATTTGCAGATTGCATTTCTTCGTTCATTGTCTCCATTTCTTGATTTGTTGACTGTAATTCTTCATTGGTTGTTTCTAGTTCTTCATTAGTTGATTGTAATTCTTCATTGGTTGTTTCTAATTCTTCATTGGTAGATTGCAATTCTTCATTGGTTGTTTCTAATTCTTGTCGAGAACGTTGTAATGCTGTCTGGAGTTTCAGATAACGGGTGACATCATTAAAAGAAATGGTCACACCCAGAATAGTTTGATCATTATCTTGTAAAGGAATAATCCGCACATCTAAATATTGAATTTCTGAATTAGGCTGATAACGTTCAACATTTGTAAGTATAATCGGATGTCGTTCATTATAGACCTGTTCAATTAATGAGCGTAATTCTACAGGTCTATAGGATAATTCTAAATCCTGAAAGGGGCGGTTTAAATCCTTAAAAGTTAGACCAAATAAAATCCGAGCCTGTTCATTAATCATGATTAATGTCCCATGATTATCAATGACAACTTGGGCGCTAGATGATGTATCAAAAGCCAAATCTCTAATGCGGATTTCCTGAGAAAAATTATTAGCTAATTCCTGATTTTGGAAATTCGTCATTACTAATTGACGATTGCGGATGTTTCCTAAAGAAACTTTTGCAAATACACGATCTTTTAAATCTATAGCTATGAATAAATTTGAGTGCATAACTAACATCTCTGCTTTTCCTAAAAACAGACAGCCATGATCATTAAGTGCAAAATGAAAGCGACTGATAATCTTTCCTTGGGTTTCCGAATTAAAATACATTAAGGTATTACGGCAAACCAATAAATCTAACCGAGAAATTGGTGCATCCTGAAGTAAATCATGGCGACCAAAAATCACACAACGACGCAAATCTTGGCGAAAAACATAATTTTTATTGACTAAATCAAAATATTTATCGCGCAGTTCTGATGGAATTAAATGCACATTTTTGGCTGAATAAACAGCTTGACGTGCTTCGTTTAAGGCTTCTTCATCTATATCTGTAGCATAGATTTTTACCTGGTGGCGAAATTTATCTACTCCCAATATTTCCGCTATCACTATTGCTAAAGTATAAGCCTCTTCTCCAGAAGCACAACCAGCACTCCAGATCCGAATCTGTTCATCTTTTTGTTTATTTTTAATGATATTCGCTAGAATTTCCCGGCCTAAATATTCCCAAGCTGAAGCATCCCGAAAAAAAGCAGTTACGTTAATTAAAATAGTATTAAATAAAACTTTAAACTCATCTGGATGCACTTCTAAATAATCTTGATAATTGGGAAAAGTATCTATACTTAAACTTTCCATCTGTTTAACAACACGACGCATTAAGGTTGAACGTTTGTAACCCGTAAAATCAAAACCTCGGTTAATTCGTAAATATTGCAGGAGATTTTCAAAATCAAGGTCTTTATGTGGAGAATTCATAGAATCAATCAGAATTTTGCTAATAAATGAACTACGTTATAGAGATACAGAATCCCGAGATACCCGACTTCTCAAAGAAGTCGGGTATCTATGTTTTTATAATCAATTTTTTATAATAACCGAAATTCGTAATCTATTACGAATTAGGATGAGACATGACCAAAGTTATTAAAGCTGAAGAAATTTCTGCTAAAGGGAGGATAAAATCTACATTCCCAGTCTTAATTGCGGCCGACGGCATTCCCGGAAATTCAGCACTCTTATCATCTTGAACGATTACCGTACCACCCATTTTGTTAATTGCATCTACTCCCATTGCCCCATCACTGCCAGTTCCGGAGAGGACAACAGCGATCGCTCTTTCTTTATAACTTGCAGCCACCGATTCAAACAATAAATCCGCCGAAGGGCGGAGGAAATGTACCATTTCCGACTGCGATAAAGAAGCTGTACCATCACCATTTACCAACAAGTGATTATTCGGAGGAGCAATATAAACAGTTCCTGGAGTCAGTTCATGTCCTTCTTGTGCCTGTACTACTTTCAGTGGAGTCCGACGAGAGAGAATTTCTGCCATTAGGGATGGATGACGGGGATCTAAGTGTTGAACGACAACAATTGCTGCTCTAAAATCTGCGGGTAATTTTGCCAGCACCTCAATTAACGCCGTTAACCCACCAGCAGAAGCCGCTAAAGCCACAATATCAAAGTTAGGAAGATTTGACATATCTACCTGCAAATTTATAGTTTTTCCTCTCCTCAAGATATCAAAATTTTTAATTCATTCCCTGTAACTATGGACATACAGATCACTCCTATCTGATTTGTAACCATATAAAGGCTGAGATCCCCGATTTTTTGAAGAAATCGAGGATCTTTTTGTTCACATTTCACTGACAAAGCTAATTTTCTGCTTCCAAGGTTTTTTTAGCTTCCTGTAATTGCTGTTTATATTCTTCACTCATTTGAGGATATTGCAAATTTAATTCCTGTAATTTTTTGCAAATAATATCCGCGACTACCAACCTTGTAAACCATTTGCGATCAGCAGGAACAATATACCAGGGAGCAAATTCTGTACTCGTATGGTTGAAAACTTGCTCATAGGCATCCATGTAATCATCCCAAAAAGCCCTTTCTCTTACATCACTAGCAGAAAATTTCCAATGTTTTTCTGGTGATTCAATTCTTTGTAAAAACCGCTTTCTTTGCACCGATTTTGAGACATTCAGAAAAAACTTCAGCACAATTACGCCATTATTGACCAAATATTTTTCAAAATTATTAATTTCTTCAAATCGCTGTTTCCATATCTGATTACCTTCAGGAAAGTTGGGCAATTGTTGTTTTTTAAGAATTTCTGGATGGACACGAACTATGAGTAATTCTTCATAATATGAACGATTAAAAATGCCAATTCTGCCCCTTTCCGGTAGAGATTTCATCGAACGCCATAAATAATCATGATCTAATTCTTCCTCACTAGGTGATTTAAAACTAAATACCTGACATCCTTGAGGATTCACACCAGACATCACGTGTTTAATGGTGCTATCCTTACCAGCAGCATCCATAGCTTGAAAAATAATTAACACAGAATAACTATTTTGAGCATAGAGAATATCTTGATATTTAGCTAATTGTAAAACACCTGCCTTTAATTTTGTAGCTGCATCACCTTTTTGGTGAAACTCACACTTATAACCTGGGTTATAGTCTTTTATTAAAGAAATCTGATCACCTGGTTTGACAAGATAAGGATCATGATTCATATAAAAAAATTAGCACTCCTATGAATTACCTGGCGAATATAATTCGCGGCTACACAGACAAAACCTGCCTTCGCAGGTTAAACTTCTATAACTCTTAGTCCACTCATGTGGACTTCGCTCGTGTATCCGCGATTTCTAATCGCCGTCTTCCTAATCGCCGTCTTTTTAAGAAACAGAAGATTGCAATTTTGCTAACTTTGCTAAAACTTCCATACTGTGAATACTTGGATTAACCTTCACAAAAGTTTCTCGTAATATTCCTTGAGGATCAATAATAAAACTATGGCGCATAGAGACAACCCCTATCCAAGAACCATAAGCCTTACTAACTTCACCTTTAGTATCAGCTAACAAAGGAAATTTTAACCCTTCTGAATCACAAAATTCGGCATGAGAATCAATATCATCAGCACTGATACCAATAATTTCCGTATTTTTATCCATGTATTTGGGTAAATCTTGCTGAAAACGTCGGGCTTCAATAGTACAACCAGAGGTAAAGTCTTTGGGGTAGAAATAGAGAACTACCCACTTACCACGAAAATCAGCCAAGGAAACCTTACCAATACCTGTATTAGTCGGTAATGTAAATTCAGGTGCAGGTTGATTAATTGCGGGTAATTTACCACCTAAAGCTTCAGCATGAGGGATAAAATTTAACCAACTGATAACAGCCAAACAAGTGGCAAATAAAATGCTAATAAAAGTACGACGGGAAACCATTTTCTCAACCAAAAAAATAACTTAATATAAGTTTACATTCTTGTTAGCCGCTATTTTCCATCTAACTGAGGTGCGGGTGGTTGTTCGATACTTTCAATATATTGGCTATCTATGAGAAAAGCACCTCTAGTAAAGCGTACACCCCAATAACCACCAGGGCGATGGTCAAGAACTATACCCTCTTCACCAACGTGAATTACCTCAGCAGGACGCAACATAGGCATTGGTTCAGCGGTTTTCAGGTATGGTGGCAATGATACCACACGGACTTTACTACCAATTGGAAATTCTAAAGACATTTTGCAACAATTTGTAATTTTGAATTAAGGTAAACATCAAGTTTATTTTACTGCTAAATTCTAAATTATCCTTTAATTACAGTGGCTTTTTTTGCACAAAATTTGATAACTATGAAAATTAGATTTCTAAATTATTCTCTGGCGCTAGTAGTTTTATGTGGCGGATATACCATTACTCCAGCGGTATCAGCTAACCAACCGATAAAGGTAGTGAAATCTGTTTGGAAGTTATTTTCTCCACAGGACGGTAGTTTTCGGATTTTAATGCCGGGTAAACCAGCGGAAACTAAACAAATAGTAAATACAAAATCTGGAAAAATTGAATTA
>JANMGZ010000114.1:0-7097 GCA_031374905.1 Dolichospermum sp. OTE_70_metabat_362_sub | reverse complement strand
TCTAGTTTGGTGATTGCGCGTCCTTATCCTAATTTAGATATAATTCTACCTATTAACCGTTTGACTCGATTTATGGGAGATGGTCGTGGATACAGCCGTTTGAGTAATCAAGCGATTGGGTTGGTGGAAACTCGCGGATTTCCCGCTATGGTGGGGGCTTGTGATGCCATGCTTAAAGCTGCTGATGTCCAATTAGCATCCTATGAAAAGATTGGTGCTGGTTTGTGTACGGCAATTATTCGCGGTTCTGTGGCTAATGTAGCTGTAGCTGTGGAAGCGGGAATGTTTGAAGCGGAACGCATTGGTGAGTTAAATGCAGTTATGGTGATTCCTCGGCCTTTAGATGAGTTGGAAGAAACTTTACCTGTGGCTAGTTGCTGGATGGAAGAACGTCAACCAATTAATATACCTATTAATATTAAAGATAAAATAATGGATGTAGAAGCGGTGGAGTTGCCTGATTTGGCAAAACTGCCTGTGAGAGTTAAGGAAGAAATTTGGAATGATGAATAATATGGTAGAGAATAGGGACTTTATAGTATTTCCGTAGTATTTCAGGAGAAAACCATCATGTCTTTTACAGTCAAAGAACTAGAAGAAATACAGATAGCATATCCTGACTATCACATGGAATTAGTAGATGGGAGTATTATTATTATGAGTCCGTCAGGTTATGAGTCGGAAGAGGTAGGGACTGAGTTTGCAGCTTTGTTAAGAAATTGGGTAAGACCTCGTAAACTAGGGCGTGTAGTTGGTTCTAGTGCGGGGTTTAAATTACCAAATTCTGATTTACGTGCGCCTGATGTATCTTTTGTTTGTGCGGATAGACTCAAAAAATCAACGGAAGATTATGCAGAATTAGTTCCTGATTTAGTAGTTGAAGTGAAATCTAAAACTGATTCTATAGATAAACTCAGAAGAAAGATTGAAGATTTTATTAATTTAGGTTCACAGGTTGGGATTTTAATTAATCCAAAAACAAGAACTGTAGAGGTTTCCTGTAATGGAGAAACAGTGATTTTTAAAGATGGTGATATTTTAACTCTTCCTGATTTATTACCTGGTTGGGAAGTGGCAATTTCTGAAATTTGGTCGCCTGTTTTTGAGTGATTATAGGGGGCGATTAGAAATCGCGTCTACACAGACAAAACTCACCTTAGTGGGTTTCCTTGTGGTGTAACAGTTGTGGGTGCGGAATGTGGGTTTTATTGATTCCTGTCTTTGCGTTTGAAATTACCACAAGTCTTGTAAAATTGGCGATGGAATCTATCCGTTTTATGGATGTTATTTCTTGGACTAAATCTATTTTTGGTTCTTCCATGCTCTCCCAAAGACGAAACCTTAAATCTGCGAATATTTCTGACACAGAACCTGCATGAAGTTTTATGGGTAAAGGATTCACAGAATTAACACCTTATCCCCTGCCTCTTCGTTAAACCCAGATTTTTCCCAACCAGACTTGGCATAAGCTATACTACATAGCTCCTGTCTTCTGTACTTATTCATGAATTTAGTCTGGGAAAGATTGACTTTATCTTCTTTACCACTTAGAGAATATTTGTCTGGTAGTTACCTACATCGGTCTCTGGTGGGGATTTTGCTGCCTTGGAAACAAAGTAGTATCTTAATGCAGTGGGGAGATACTATTGCTGTCGGCTTACTTAGCCTAATTTATGCTCTCTCACCCTTTGTTTCTACTACTTTAATCGGTTTATTGCTAGTAGCTTGTGTAAGTTTTTGGTTGTTGTTGACTTTATCTGATGAAAACACATCAGCAAATGCCGGTTTAGTTACTCCTATTCACTTGCTAGTATTGCTGTATTGGAGTGTTGCCGCTATATCAACAGCTTTATCACCTGTGAAAAAAGCCGCTTTGGGTGATTTACAAACATTAACTCTTTATTTATTGCTGTTTGCCCTCTGTGCTAGGGTGCTGAGAGTCCCCCGGTTTCGGTCTTGGCTGATTACTCTTTATTTGCATATATCCCTGATTGTCAGTGTCTATGGGTTGCGACAATGGTTTTTTGGGGCGAAAGCTTTAGCTACTTGGGTTGACCCCGAATCATCCTTGGCTAAAACTACTAGGGTTTACAGTTATTTGGGTAATCCCAATTTACTAGCAGGATATCTTTTACCGGCTGTGGTTTTAAGCTTGGTGGCTATTGTGGCTTGGCAAGGTTGGATGAAAAAAGCTTTAGCACTAACAATGTTTATTATTAATACTGCAACCTTAATTCTTACCTTTAGTCGCGGTGGCTGGATTGCTTTATTGGTGGGATTGTTTACTGTGGCAGTATTGCTGATTTATTGGTGGAGTATAGATATGCCTCCATTTTGGCGAACTTGGTCTTTACCAATTTTGTTAGGGGGTGTGGTGGGGTTATTGGTAATAGGGGTGATATTTGTCGAACCTTTCCGGGTGCGAGTTATAAGTATATTTGCTGACCGCAAAGATAGCAGTAATAATTTTCGCAAAAATGTCTGGGAATCTGTATTTCAAATGATTCGCGATCGCCCGATAATTGGTATAGGACCTGGACACGCTTCTTTTAATAAGGTCTCTCCTCTTTATCAACGTCCTCGTTATACGGCTTTGAGTGCCTATTCTGTGTTTCTAGAAACAATTGTGGAAACAGGCTTTTTGGGTTTTACCTGTTTCTTGTGGTTAATATTCGTCACTTTTAATACGGGATTTTTGCAACTTCGCCGATTACAAAAAACTAAAAATATCGAAGGATTATGGTTAATTGGGGCGATCGCTACTATGTTAGGTATACTTGCTCAGGGTCTATTTGATACGGTCTTCTATCGTCCAGAAGTTAATACCCTCTGGTGGTTAATGGTGGCTTTAGTTGCCAGCTATTGGCAACCTTTAACAAGGAAGAATCTCGCGTAGATTGGTGATTGGTGATTGGTGATTGGTGATTGGTGATTGGTGATTACCCATGACCCATGACCCATGACCCATGACCAATAGTTAATACCTCTTCATTGCCCTTTGCATATCTCGTTGATCATCACGACGTTTGAGACTTTCGCGTTTGTCGTGGAGTTTTTTACCTTTACCAAGGGCAATAACTATTTTTACCCAACCCCGTTTAAGATACATTTTTAAGGGGACTAGAGTTAAACCTTCCTGTTGTACCCTACCAATGAGTTTACGCAGTTCTTGTTTATGGAGTAATAATTTGCGTGTTCGTCTGGGTTCGTGATTAAAATATGCACCACTAGAGGTATATGGAGAAATATGCACGTTGATTAACCATGCTTCACCGTCACGCAGCAAGGCATAACCGTCTTGGAGATTGGCTTTACCTGCACGAATTGATTTCACCTCAGTTCCTGTTAACTGAACTCCCGCTTCATAGGTTTCTATGATTTCATATAAAAACCGCGCTTGCCGATTATCACAAATAACTTTGTAACCTTCACTCTGTTTATCACTCATCGAAAATCTTCTTAGTTTTAATTAATATGCCTAAAAATTTCTTTAGACTGGCTTTTTCTTTAATTGTAGTCCAAAGGGACTGAGGAAGAGGTGATTGGGGAAGAGGTGATTAACAAAAAATCATCTTCCTCTACTCCAAATTACGTAAAGTTTTATTAAAAATTTGTGAAAATTTAATATTTTCTTTAGAAATCATAGATGATGTCATCATAAGTAGTTAATATTGTCATAGTATTAAAGATAAAATTAGTATTCTTGCTTGTGTCCATTGATATTTTTGATAACAGTAAATTACTTGATCAAAAGATTATAGGGGTGTACTACCCATGCCCTTGACTATTCTTGTAGCAGATGATGATTTAGGCACGCGTGTATCTATTAGTGATTATCTTGATCTATCTGGGTATAATGTAATTACTGTTGATAATGGTGCTGATGCTTTGGCTATGGTTGAAAAGTGCCATCCTGATTTAATGGTGACAGATATTATGATGCCACAAATGAATGGTTATGAGTTAATGCGTCGTGTTCGTCAATTATCGGCGTTTCGATTATTGCCTGTGATTTTGTTGACAGAGAGAACGAAAACCCAAGAACGAATTTTGGGATACCAGTCAGGTTGTGATTTGTATTTGCCTAAGCCGTTTGAATTGGAAGAAATAGCCGCTGCTATACGTAATTTATTAGAGCGATCGCAATTCATCCAATCGGAATGTCGTTTTCTTTATCAGGAAGAAATACGTGATCTTACTTATACAAAACAAGAAAATGGTCATATTTCTGTATCTACTCAGGTTCAAAAATCTCAAGTATTGACACCGCTAACTGTTAGGGAACAGGAAGTTTTAGACTTATTAACTCATGGTTTTTCTAATGTGGAAATTGGTAATCATTTACATTTGAGTCCGCGCACAGTGGAGAAATATGTGAGTAGTTTATTGAGAAAAACTGAAACTAGCAACCGGGCAGAATTGGTGAGGTTTGCAATGAAACATGGTTTAGTAGAATAGTATTTTTGCCCAAATTTACATTTTTAGTTTGGTAATATTCAGTTGAATTGAGTATTTTGAGGGTGCGTTAGTAAGTGCATAACGCACCAAAATATAACCCGGCTAAAACTTACAAATAGACTCTGGTTGCAGGGGACATTGTTTAGAGATAAGTGGATTTTCCAAAAGATCAAGAACAGTCAAGTTAGTCAGATTAGACAAGGGTTTGATATCGCTGATTTGATTTACCGAAAGTTTAAGTTCAGTTAAACTAGTCAGATTAGACAAAGGTTTGATATCCCTGATTTTATTTGCTGAAAGACCAAGATAAGTCAATTTAGTCAAATTAGATAAAGGTGCGGTATCGCTGATTTGATTTACCGAAAGGTCAAGAGAATTCAAGTTAGTCAGATTAGACAAAGGTTTGATATCGCTGATTTGATTTTCTGAAAGGCCAAGAGAAGTCAATTTAGTCAGGTTAGTCAAAAATTTGATATTGCTGATTTGATTTTTATCAAGGTAAAGAGAAGTTAATTTAGTCAGGTTAGCCAAAAATTTGATATTGCTGATTTGATTTTTATTAAGATAAAGATAAGTCAAATTAGTGAGATTAGATAAAGGTTTGATATTGCTGATTTGATTTTCCGAAAGGTAGAGAGTAGTCAAGTTAGTCAGGTTAGACAAAGGTTTGATATTGCTGATTTGATTTGCTGAAAGGCCAAGATAAGTCAAATTAGTGAGATTAGATAAAGGTTTGATATCGCGGATTTGATTTCCCGAAAGGTCAAGTTCAGTCAATTTATTGAGATTAGACAAAGGTTTGATATCACTGATTTGATTTTTATTTAGGTCAAGTTTAGTCAATTTAGTTAGTGTTTGATTCGCTTGACTACAATTTTGGGTTTTAGCAACTTTTAATAATGCTTCTACCGTTCCTCTGGTCTGTTGAGGTAAACTAGCTTTTTTTTGACACCATTCTGTAAAGGTCTTAGGTGTTTTTGTAGGTGCTGCGGTGACTTTTGGGGTATAAAATCCTAAAGTCAAGGTAAAAATAGTGGTCGCTAGTAAAGCTAATTTCATCATTTTACAAGTTATACAAAAAACTACGGTAATTATACCATCTTCCAACTTGCAAAATAAGTCTGCTTTTAGCTATTTTTCGGACGTTTTAGGGGGATAGAATTAATAGGACCAAGAAGTTGATTTAAATCCCGCAATTGTTCAGCCGTACCCATACAAATTAACGTATCTCCTGACATTAAAACAGTATCTCCAGTTGGACCACCAATGAGTTTACCATCAAGGCGGCGAATTGCCAGAACTAATGCTCCTGATTGCGATCGCAATTTTGCCCTTTGTAAACTTTGACCAACGAAGGGACACCTATCGGAATCTAGTAAAAATTCTTCCATATATAACTGGCGATCTGTTCCAGAGAGAATCCCATCTACAAAGTCCAAAATCTGAGGTCTGAGGGCTGCTGCTGCCATGCGTTTGCCGCCAGTAATATACGGTGAAATTACGGCATCTGCGCCACCACGTTGTAGTTTTTGTACCGCTTCTTCTGTACTAGCGCGAGCGATCGCTCTAATTTCTGGATTCAGTGTTTTTGCTGATAAAACAGTATATAAATTTTCCGCATCTGAAGGTAAAGCTGCCACAATACAAATTGCTTTGAGAATGCCAACTTTCAACAAAGTATCATCTAATGTGGCATCACCTTGAAAAACAGTGTAACCAATTTCCTGAGCTTTTTGGACAGATTCAACTTCCGAATCAATAATTACAAAAGAAACAGCTTCAGCCTGAAACTCCTTAGCAATTTGTCGCCCAGTGCGACTAAATCCACAAATAATATAATGTCCTGATAATGATTCCATTAAACGCCTTTGTTGTCGGAGTCGGATTCCTTCTAAAAAATAACCTTCAATGACTGCGGCTGTAAATCTATTGACAATATAACCAAGATTCACCACACCCATTAAAATCAAAGCAATGGTAAACAACCGTCCCCGACTACCCAATGGGTGAGTTTCTCCATAACCGACAGTTGCCAAAGTAATCACAGTCATATAAGCTGCATCTTCCCATTTCCAGCCCTCAACCAGGGAATACCATAAAGTCCCAATTAGGGAAATACCAGCTAAAGCAAGCGCCCCAGCCATTAATTCTTTTTGAATTCGTTGATATTTTTGCTCAAGGGTAGAATACACAGGCAATTAAAAATTAAGAATTAAAAATTAAAAAACTTCTCACATCAGGATTCAGAATAAATAAGATTTGCACTATCATGGGCGATTTTTCTGCTTAACTCCTTCTTCCTGCTTTTTTCTCCTGACTTTTTCTCCTGACTTTTGGGCGTGACTTTTGGGCGCAGGCCCTGCGCCCCTACGCTCCTGCTAAAATCATCAAAAATTTTGAAAGATTGGTGAGAATCTAGTAGAGTATTACGATACAAGCTTTTCAGGAGTAGCGGTAGTGAGCGTGCAAACTCTAATTGAACAAGCCACGAACCCCTTGGAGTCAGGTATTATGCCATCTACACCTTTTGATGTTGATAGCTTCGATGCGGCTGTCATGTCTACATACAGTCGGTTTCCTTTGGCTTTAGAACGGGGTGCTGGTTGCCGTGTTTGGGATAGTCAGGGCAACGAATATCT
>JANMGZ010000094.1:0-1746 GCA_031374905.1 Dolichospermum sp. OTE_70_metabat_362_sub | reverse complement strand
CAGGTTCTCGTTCTGAAAAAATTCGCACTTACAATTATAAAGATAGCCGGGTAACTGACCACCGTTTAGGTCAAAATTTCACCCTTAATCCTGTGTTGGAAGGTGATATAGAGACTGTGATTCAATCTTGTATATCTCAAGATCAACAAGAACGGTTAGCAGAATTAGCCTCCTCTGGTTCTAGTAGCTAATTAACTTCATAAATATCCTGGAAAACCGCTTGTTGTTAGATTTTGCACCCACAGGCGGTTTTCTTATTGGTGAAAAGATTTTTTAATCCACATTCTGCAAAAACGTAGAGTAAAAAAATAAATAGAAGGTAAAATTGGCTAAACAGCGATTAGATACATTATTAGTAGATTTGGGATTATGTCCCTCCCGTCAGCAAGCACAACGGCTAATTCAGGCTGGAGAAGTGACTGTAAATCAACATAAGGTTGATAAAGTCGGAACTGAAGTTGATATTACTGCCCAAATTCAAGTTAAAGAACGTCCTCCTTTTGTTTCTCGTGGTGGTGAAAAACTGGCTAAAGCTTTAGAATTTTTTGCGATTTCTGTAACTGAGAGGACTTGTTTAGACGGGGGAATTTCCACTGGTGGTTTTACAGATTGTTTATTACAAGCTGGCGCAAAACAAGTTTATGGTGTAGATGTTGGTTATGGACAAGTTGATTGGAAAATCAGAAATGATGAACGGGTAATTTTAAAAGAACGCACGAATTTACGTCAACTACAACCAGCAGAATTATATGCTGAAAATGCCATATTTCCTGATTTGATAGTTGTGGATGTTTCGTTTATTTCTTTAACCAAAATTCTGCCGGCGGTATGGCAATTAACACAAGCTCCCAGAGAGGCTGTATTGCTGGTAAAACCACAATTTGAGGTTGGCAAGTCTCGCATCGGGAAAAAAGGCGTTGTCCGCGATCCTAATGATCAAGGAGATGCAATTTTTAATGTTATGAAAGGCGCGTTAGAGTTAGGATGGAAATATAAGGGTTTAACTTGGTCGCCAATAACTGGACCTGCGGGAAATATTGAATATCTTTTATGGTTGGAAATGGAAAGTGAAATCATACCGCCAACTTTAGCAGCAATTCAAGAAATTACTAAACAAGTCATGCAGGAGTTCACGAAAAAATGATAAGTAATCAAAGTTTAAAGGAACAAGATTATCAATTATGGTTGGATTCAACTATTAATAATTTGAAACAACGTAATTTTGATAATTTGGATATTGATTTATTAATAGAAGAAATAGAGGAAATGGGTGGAAGTTTAAAAGATGCGTTGGAAAATAATTTAATTGTGGTTTTAGCCCATTTACTCAAATGGAAATATCAACCAGAAAATCGTTCAGGAAGTTGGGGCGCAAGTATTAAAGAACATCGGCGGCGAATTAACAAATCTATACAAAAACATCCTAGTTTAAAAAATTATTATGAAAGTATTTTTGAAGATTGTTATGCACCTGCTTTAGACTGGGCTGTAGAAGAAACTGGTTTATCCCGTGATATTTTTCCCTTACAATGTCTATTTAATTCTCAACAGGTAATAGATGGTGATTTTTTACCTTAAAAGGTTGACAGGTAAGTAAATTTAATAGTATAAAAAGTAAAAAAACCTTTATACCAAGTTTTGTTTATGCTTGATAAAATCTTATGAGATACATCTTAGCCCCCTCTTCGCTTGCGGGGAGGGGGTTGGGGGTGGGGTTCTTGTACCTCATAACACCGGGAAGTGCTG
>JANMGZ010000080.1:0-2123 GCA_031374905.1 Dolichospermum sp. OTE_70_metabat_362_sub | reverse complement strand
TAATTCAGAAAATTTTCCCAATATTTAAACCGTGATAACTGTATATAATTAAAAGTCTTTCCAGCCCCTTTAGCTCCAATTGATACTACTTGAGGTAATTTATCTCTAAAGTTAGTAGCTAAATTCTGCAAAGGTTCTGTTATTAGTAAATCTTCTCCTTGTCCTTGTTCAGCGTACTCATATCTCTGGCACAAATCTCTAAGTCTTTGAACTGATTGCTGTAAATTGTTTTCCGGTGTATTATCGGAGATTGATTCCTGATTTTTTGGATTTGGTAACTGTTGTTTTGCCCACTCTATAGCAATTCCCATGACTGAAATTGAAGTTCTATTTAATTTAGAGCGTGCATCTTCCCAGTCGTTTACATAAAGTAATTCCTCTACAAAATAAGCTTCTTTTATTTCCAATCTTGGCTCATCTAACTTATCTTCTTGTGATTGTACATAAGCAGATATTAGTTCTACCAAGGCATTATCAAATGCTGGTAATTTTTTAAATTCTTCTTTTAACATACTAATTACTATTGATGGATCATAGTATTCTTTATCTTTAACTTCTGCTTCTAATGGTGCAACTTTGCCAATTTGTTTTAAAACCAAACTTGTACCCTGAATAGATTGATCATTGATTGTTGTCACAAGAAAACGCTGGATTCTGGGGTCAAAAATTATGGGACTAGATATTTCACTTAAACCTGCTCTCAAATCAATAAAAACATAATCTACACCTAAAATTTCACCTAAATAATGAATAGCATTACCATATTCCCATGTTCCATCTATACCTCTGACTAAATGTTCAGGTAAAATAGGTATATCTAATAATTCATTATCTTTTAGAAATGCAGGTAAAAAATAAACTTGTGAATTTCCTTCATGTTTCACTGATTTTTTTACTTCGTCAGCAAATAAAGCAAGTGCTTCTTCTCTCTCAATTGGTGAATAATGGTAAACTTCTAAAAAATTAATAAAAGAAACGGATGGTTGTTGTTTTGCCAACGCATTCCAATAGGTAAGACCTGGTGCTTCCAAATCAGCATCAATAACTAACACATTTATAGACTTATTTAACTCTTTAGCTCTATCTAACAAAGCAAAAAGATGGGCTGTTAAATTTAATGTTCTTCCTACACCACCTTTAAAAGAATAGAACGCTATTAAACTAGGTTTTTCCGTATATGCTTCTGGAAGCTTAACTATTTTTTTGACCGCAGGTTCTGTTTCTGAATCACTTTCTGAATCACTTTCTAAATAAGCAATTTCTTCCCAAAAAGGACGTATCTCAATATCTGTTATGTAAGGTTCTTCTTCTGAGATAAATTCTACGGGTAATGTAGCATCACCAATATCAAATCGAATAACAGATTCCTCTTCATCGTACCAATCTCCAAACCATTCTTTTAATAAGTCATTGACTTTATTTATACAATTTTCATCAGAAATGTTTATTTCTACAGCATCAGAAAAACACCTAATACTTACTATGTTCTCTGGTAAATTAGTCCCATAGTTAGTTTTGCGGCGAATAATTCTTCTAATATCAAGCCAAGTCAGTAATTTAAAATCTTTCATGGTCTTTGAAGTTCTTTTTGAATCAATTCAACAATTTTTAACAAATTTTTTTCTATGTCTTCGTCTGTTATTTTTTCCCGTTTATTCTCATCCTCATCTTTTTTTAAGATAAACTTTCCTCCATAGCGCCAAATCTGGTTAATGTTATCAGGCGTTAATTGTCGTTCTTGTTTTATCTTAACATAAGGATTATCCTGAATATCTTGAATAAATAACTGTTTTGGTAGTTTCCAGATTTGCAATGAATTATTACCAGGGTATAAACATTTTAACAACCCATTTATATCATGCCCCTCTTTTAATATTTCTGGACATAAATCAGTACGACTTACGTTCTTTCGCTTCATCAAAACTGCTTTTAAACCACATTCAACGGCATAAAATAATAATAATCGGTGGGCATTAGTTCGGCAGGGTTAGCGCGTCTCAAATCCTATTGACAGAAGAATTACAGTAGAGGAGAATAGTTTGCTATGGATGCTGCTAACACAGAAACCATGTATTGATCATTCATAGCAGCTCGCCTTGATTTTTGTCGAATACTGCGACGAA
>JANMGZ010000057.1:0-17287 GCA_031374905.1 Dolichospermum sp. OTE_70_metabat_362_sub | reverse complement strand
CAACAAGAAGATAATGGCTGGGTAATAGCTTTAGTTTATGATGCAGAATATCATCGTACAGATGTCGTAATTTTAGATGCAGAAAATATTGAAAAAGGTCCAATTGCAAAACTACACCTCAAGCATCATATTCCTTATGGTTTACATGGAAGTTTTACACCAGAGACATTCATTTAATTAATGTAGGGGCGGGGTTTCCCCGCCCTCAATTGTGTATTTCATCTTATTGCTATTCTTAGCAAGAGTATAAATCAATACAGTTTAGTTAAAAATTTTCCTTCTTTCTGCGTCCTCTGCGTCTCTACGGTTCGTTAAATTCAGTATCACATTCATAAAAATAAAATTGTAACGAAAACTACAAAATTGATATATTTCCCCAAAAAAGAGTGTAAGCTAACCATATCAATCCAGTTAACGAAGATACGGTGATGAGGAGTAATGATTATGGTTACAACGTCTCTCCCACTCATGGAAAATCAATCTTCAGCCTATATTTGCCCTTATGATCAAGCCTGTAGCTATTTAGAATGGGCTGCTAAAGAATTAAAATTAGATCAAGGTATCGTAGAAATACTCAGTCATCCTCGGAAAGTTGTCACAGTTTCCATACCCATCAAAATGGATAATGGGGAAGTGCGGGTTTTCCCAGGACATCGCGTTCAACATTCTGATATTTTAGGCCCCTATAAAGGTGGTATTCGCTTCCATCCAGCCGTAACATTACGGGAAGTATCCGCCCTAGCCATGCTGATGACCTGGAAATGTGCATTGTTAGGTATTCCCTATGGTGGTGGCAAAGGGGGAATTCCCATAGACCCCAAACAGTTCAGCGTAGGGGAATTAGAACGGATTAGCCGCCGTTATATTAGTGAATTAATTAAAGACATTGGACCAGCCGTAGATATACCCGCACCAGACATGGGGACTTCATCTCGGGAAATGGCGTGGATGATGGATACCTACTCAGTTAATGTTGGTCATTCTGTACCTGGTGTAGTGACAGGTAAACCTTTATCCATTGGTGGTTCCCTAGGACGAGAAATGGCGACTGGACGCGGTGTGATGATTATTGTCCGTGAAGCACTGGCAGATCATGGTAAATCCCTTGCAGGAGTTAGGGTAGCCATTCAAGGTTTCGGTAATGTGGGCGGGGCTGCGGCGGAATTACTACACCAAGAAGGAGCGAAAATTATCGCTGTTTCCACTGGTGCAGGTGGTATCTTTGCTGAAGATGGTCTTGATATTCCCGCTGTCAAAGCTTATGCTGCTGCAAACCATCGCAGTGTAGTCGGTTTCCCCGAAGGGACACCCATTAGTAATGCAGATTTACTAACTTTACCTTGTGATGTCTTGATCCCCGCTGCTTTGGAAAACCAAATTACTGAAGAGAACGTCAATAAGATAAAAGCGCGATTTGTCGCAGAAGCAGCTAATGGTCCTGTGACTTTGGAAGCTAACCGCGTTTTAGAAGCCCGGGGAGTGACTGTGTTACCGGATATTTTAGCCAATGCTGGGGGTGTGGTGGTGAGTTATTTGGAATGGGTACAAGGTCTTTCTTACCTGTTCTGGGATGAAGAACGAGTTAACCATGAAATGGAACATTTGATGGTTCAGGCTTACCGCAAGGTGATTCATGAGTCGCAAGCACGGGGGGTAAATCTGCGGTTAGCCGCTTATACTTTGGGTGTAGGTAGAGTCGCGCAAGCTTTGAATGATCGGGGTTTGTATCCTTAGTTATATTTGCAATCTAGTTTAAATAGGGTGTGTTACAGCTTTAGCCTAACGCACCTTTTTTCAATCTCGGTTTTTCATCTACTAATAACAGTTGTAGGGACAATAGCGGAAAAATAACTGAATATTATTCAAGCTATGATAGTGTATAAACTAATCAATAAAGTTCCAATTGAATTAGAGTAAATAGTTATTCGACAATTGACTAAGCGGTTTGGAAAAGTATCCAGAAAAATACGTGCTTCGATTTCTGGTTTACCATTACCTATTTTGGAAGATTTGAGTGAAGCATTGTTAGATTTTACCAGTTTGGATGATTTACTAGACTGGTTAGCAAAAGTTGAAGATTAAAGTATTTCTGATCATCTTGCTGCTTTGGTAAAGTGCGTTAAATTCTCTTAATGCACCACCCAGATCGTTTTTGTCGTGATACAAGTATACTAAACACGGCTGGAAAATGGACTTTTACAAAATTACGAAAAAACTAAATGTGTAAGGGTAAAGCACATTGCACTTTACCCCTATCTAGAGAATCAGAAGATTAAGCCATTTTGAGGGCGATTAATCAATTAGCGAGAAGCAACTTGTGGATCTGACCAAATCCTACCTCTTTCACCAAAAGTTACAGCCTGATCACCTTCTGCTGAAATATCTATGGTTCTGCCATCATTAGCCACTTGCAACAAAGGCCAATTTTCTTCACCTAGTTCACCAGCACGGAATAATACCTTATTAGGCTGCTTTTTACTCCAACCTAACAAAATAGCTATTTTTTCGTGATCATCTTGTGATTGTGCAGGACTAACTACATTGAGGTTATCGTGTTGACGATTCCAAATTACAGCCTGATCTGTAGCATCTGCTGTATTAAAAATAGCCACAAACTTACGGGCAAGAAAGCGATCGCCTTTTTCAGACCAACTCACAGGCACTAATACCCCAATTTTACCATCATTATCCGCTTCTGCTGACACACTTGGCTGTCTGTTTAACAGGGGATCAATCACTACACTGGTTGATGTCATCACCCGTAACTGCTTAGTTTTCTTATCCTCCACAAACAACACGCTATTAACTCGGCTATTGTGCATTTCGGGTTTTACTTCCATTTGCACCCGACTATAAATCGCATATTTGCCATCAGGAGAAACAACAGGAATACTCCGGTAGTAACGAACACCAGAACCACCTTTACCACCAACCGCTTCCTGAGTAGCCATAATCCATTGCCAAGGTATCGGATGGGGACTACCTATAGGGTCATTTTGTGCCATCTCTGGCTCATTTTTCGGTTCACTTACAGGTATTTCTCCTTTTCTAGGAGTAACTGTTGATGTTGCTAATTCTTTGGAATTACCACTTTCTAAAGAATTTAAATCCGCTTCTTCTGTTGCGTCTCTTAATTTTTGAATTAAATTAACTTGATTAACAGAAGTTTGTTCCAGAAGTTGTGCAACATTAACTGATGGTACAGTTTCCTTAACAACATCATTCCCCACTTGAGAATGTTCTCTTTCTGCCCCTGAAACAACTATATCTTTTGGTAATGACTGTATTCCTTCACCAACAGATATTTTTCCCGTGTGAGAGTTAACTTGAGAAAATTGTAAATTTAACTTCCTAGCAGCACTTTTTGCCAATTTTGTCGGGAATTTGTGATTTTCCGAACTAACATTTGCTACTTCTAATTGTTTAGCTAAAGTAGCATGAAGAGACATTCCCACTAAGGGTGAAATTACAATAACAATGGCAATGTACTTGAGAAATGGTTTAACACGAAACCATCCTGACACCAAAAGGGGTTTAAGCATGATGAGGCTCTCTAGGGGGCAGTTGCTAAGTGCGGGCAGTATCTATACAGAAATGGGAAAAGCTATGACTATATGTATATCAACAAACCAAAAGCTTTTACGAGATAATTTATTTAAATGTTGCATCGCTTTACAAAAGTTTTAGTGTCACCATTTACTCCCTCATAATCTCTACATAATATACAAAAGTACAGGATTAAAGTTAACAGGAAATTACATCTGTTAATAATTTGCCGTCATTGTTGCTAGTTTAAGTAACATCCATATTCAATTTAAATGGAATATAGATATATTTATAATTAGCACAAATGCACTTTCACGTGACTAAGGCTAGTAGTCAAGATTAAAAGGTGCTGATGCTATTGAGATTAACTGATGCACAATCAACAATAAACAAAAACATTAAATTCATCGACCCAAAACCATAAACTGAAAATTACACTCGCAAATACTGCGATTAAGCAAATACAGTTTATTTTGAACTTGGGTAATTATCGAATAATTTTGATTTAGTAGAGAAATGACTAACTGCAAAACACAGTTGGACACAAAAAACTCATCAATAGTAGATGCAAATGGCGATAGTTGAACTAGTCACCGCAAGTATTATAAGTTATCGGAGCTGTTTTCGCCCAACCAATAGTAAACACTATACCATCAAACTATGAAAATTTTTTTCCCGTAATCAAAAATGTTAAACATAATTCTATTAATATCTAAGATGTCGCAGTTGTCAGTGATGAGGAACACACTTACCATTATTTAATGATTCATGACTCGTAATTAATAATTAATAACTAATGAAAGTAGTATTTTTTGGTACTCCTGACTTTGCAGTCCCCACTTTAGAAAAACTCTTGGAAAATAAGGATTTCCAGGTAATTGCTGTAGTCACTAAGCCGGATAAACGCCGAGAACGTGGGAGTAAACTGACACCTTCACCAGTGAAAGCCTTAGCTACAGATCATCGTATTCCAGTATGGCAACCTGAAAGAGTTAAAAAAGATGTTGAAACCTTAACGCAACTGAAGCAGATAGAAGCAGATATATTTGTAGTTATTGCTTATGGGCAAATTTTGTCTAAAAATATACTAAATATGCCTAAGCTTGGTTGTGTTAATGTACATGGTTCTATTTTACCTCAGTATCGGGGGGCTGCGCCAATTCAGTGGAGTATCTATAACGGAGAAAAAGAAACGGGGATTACAACTATGCTCATGGATCAGGGCATGGATACAGGGGATATGCTCCTAAAAGCAACTACACCTATTAAATTACTTGATAATGCTCAGATTTTAGCCGAAAAGTTAGCTATCATCGGTGCAGATTTACTCATAGAAACCCTATACAAACTAGAACGTCAGCAAATCACACCCATTCCCCAAGATCATGCTGCCGCCACCTACGCATCTTTAATTCAAAAGCCAGACTATAACTTAGACTGGGAACAAAGTGCCATTCAATTACATAATCAAATTCGCGGATTTTATCCCAACTGTACAGCAACATTTCGCAACCAACCATTGAAAATTACTGCTAGTGTTCCCTTAGAAGATGCCTATATTCACGAATTACCACAGCAGTTACAACAAAAAATCCACAAAATACCTAATTTGTCAACCATATTAGGTAAACCTGGTGAGGTGATTAATATTACTAAAGGATTAGGAGCAATTGTCCAAACAGGGGTAGGTTTATTGCTATTAACAGAAGTACAGCGAACGGGTAAACGTCCCCAGTCAGGATGGGATTTTGTGAATGGGACTCGGTTAACGGTGGGTGAGATAATGGCTAATTAGTGTTTCTTCATTGACTGCTTCCCTAATTTTCATAGAACTGGCAGGATTTACAGGGTCCTTCTGGATTGACTGCACAACGGATAATTTCTGAAAGAGCATTATAGTTACAGGTAGCATCACCGACAACCCAACGTCCTTCTACTAAACTTTTCTCTTCTGGTTTTTGGGCTTTTTGTACGTAAATAGCGATGTTGTGTAAACTATAGCGTCCTCCTTTAAGTTGATATCTATGGCAACGCTCTAAGACTACATAGGTCTTTTCGGCAAAATCAAGATAATTTCCCGGTTGAGGTGTCCAATCAAGTTGTAATTTACCAAGAGACTGACGCGGATGTGTCAAAATTACCTCTGTGGGTAAGGAATTTAGCTCCATGATCAGTTTATGTTATGTGATTTAAATATAGAGTATAGTAGTATCGCCATATTTTGGCTTCGTTAAGCATATTTCTAGCCAAACAGTAATCGCATCAAAATGGCCATTTCTCTACTTTGATATTGTTGAAGATTCGTTGTAATATAGTGTTAAGAATTATAAATATTTTTTGCTAACTAACAAGTTGCAGGAATTTTTATAATTGATACCTTTTAATTTTAACATTCTGTATGAGTAATGATAAAGTAGCTGTGAATTGGCAACAATTAACCTCATCTTCTGTAGTTGCTGATACAAACTCCAATTTTTTGGCAGAAATTGTTCAAGAAACTTTTGCTTTAACTCGTCGTCTGTTTATTCAACTCCAACGCCGTCCTTCTAGCCTGATAGCAGGGATTATTCAGCCGGTGATGTGGTTAGTTTTATTTGGTGCTTTATTCCAAAATGCTCCTAAAGGCTTGTTTGGGACTACGACAAATTACGGGCAATTCCTAGCGGCAGGTGTAATAGTATTTACCGCTTTTGCTGGAGCTTTGAATGCCGGTTTACCTGTAATGTTCGATAGAGAATTTGGCTTTTTAAATCGGTTGCTGGTTGCACCTCTAGCATCGCGCTTTTCAATTGTTTTTGCATCTGCTATCTTTATTATTAGCCAAAGTTTATTACAAGCGGCAGTAATTGTGGCAGCGGCGGCATTTTTAGGGGCTGGTTTACCTGATTTTACTGGATTGTGTGCGATCGCTCTCATTGTCTTTTTACTAGCTTTGGGTGTCACCGCTATTTCCTTGGGTTTAGCTTTTGCCTTACCTGGACACATTGAACTTATCGCCGTAATTTTTGTTACTAACCTTCCCTTACTATTTGCCAGCACAGCTTTAGCACCTTTATCCTTTATGCCTGGTTGGTTGCAGGTTATCGCCACTCTCAACCCTCTAAGTTATGCTATTGAACCGATTCGCCATTTATACTTACATAGCAGTTGGGGATTAGATGATATTATAATGCAAGCTTTTTGGGGTGATGTTACCTTTGGGGGAGCGTTATTAGTATTACTAGGTTTTGCAGTGGTGGCTTTACTGAGTATTCAACCTCAACTACGTCGGACTCTTAGCTTTTGATTATGAGGGGAAATTTCATGAAAAGATCATTTTTACAAGTTCAGAAAATTATTGTTGCGACTATCGTCAGTATTAGCTTTACTTCTATGCTAATAGCAAAACCTACCTTAGCTGATACTAATCAATCCTTTGGTAGTTTGGAAAACAATCAAAATAGCAATCCTTTATCTGGTGATTCCTCAAACTTTATGATGAATATGATTCATCAAGCACAAAGAGGAACTATCCAATGGAATGCTGATGAACAAAACCAACAGTTAGACATGGCTGCAAGAGCATTTAGAGCCGAACAACAGAAACTTCTTCAGCCTCAAATCCCACAAAATCCAGGTACGGCTGCAATTACATCTGGACAAAATCTATTTCCTTTACGGATTGTACCTTCATCAGCTAAATAACCCCTGACTTTGACAGTTTTGGGCGCAGACCCTGCGCCCAGAGAGAGTTTCTTAATTCTTACAACCCAAGCACTGCTAAAACATCACTAGCGTGAGTAGGTGTATTAACGTTTGTATCAACATGAATGATTTTGCCATCACCATCAATGATATACGTAACACGCTTGGCATAACCACCACCATCAACATCATAAGCTGTGATGATACTTTTGTTGGTATCAGCTAGTAAAGGAAAATTAAGACTATATTTTGAGGTAAATGCTTGGTGATTTGCTTCATCATCAGCACTCACACCTAGGACTACGATACCTTTGCTGGTATATTCTGTCTGAGCATCTCGGAAACTACAAGCTTGTTTAGTGCAGCCTGGTGTGTCATCTTTGGGGTAAAAGTAGAGAACTACTGTTTTACCAGCAAAATCAGATAATGAAACTGTGTTACCGTTAGTATCTTTGGTGGTAAATGCAGGTGCAACTGTACCAACTGCTAGAGCCATGATTCACCTTATCCTGTGTAAAAATCTTTATGCAACCAAGATTTTACAATAATTTACAATATTTAAATAACTTGCTGATCGAATATTCTCCCAAAGAAGTATTTATTTTCAAAGCCTTGACAAAAAGCACTAATTAGAGTAATAAAAAATGCCTGCTGTGGATTCACCAAACCTCAAACCCTTAGTTTATACTAGCAAATCCCTAAAAAGAGCCGAGCGATCGCTTATCTGTTCTCCCTTTAATCTGAATTTGTTTGTAGCTATGACTAGCCAAAGTATCCAATTAGGTGCTATAGCAATGGATAAAGGAGTTAGGCAAAATTACACCAACCGCCAATTATCAGAATTAACCTGTGAAAACGCCTTAGCCTGGTTAATTGATGTAGGAGTGTTACGGCGAGAAGTTGACGGACAGGGAATTACAGATAGTTTTCGTCTCACACCTCTGGGTCATGAATTGATTAGCAAGTTAAAAGATCAGAATTTGCCTATTCCTTCACTGAGCGATCGCTGTAATGATTTTATAACTCGTTGGTTACGTTTACCCTTTTGAATAAAAAATTGATTGTGGGGTGGGCATCTTGCCCGCCATACTTATACAAGTTTAAAAAATAACAGTTTATTCAGATCTGCACTACCGAATCTCAACATACTAGATCATAGTTAAAAATGAAATCAATCATGGTAGTGGGAACAACATCCCACGCAGGTAAATCACTGATTACCACAGCTATTTGTCGGATTCTTTCCCGGCGCGGCTTGCGAGTATCCCCCTTTAAGGGTCAAAATATGGCCTTAAATGCCTATGTTACTGCCAGTGGGGGCGAAATTGGTTATGCTCAAGCAGTGCAAGCTTGGGCAGCGGGAATAGCACCGTTGGTAGAAATGAACCCCATCTTACTCAAACCCCAAGGGGATATGACATCCCAAATCATTCTTAAAGGTAAAGCTATAGGTAAAGTCAGCGCCACCGACTACTATGAACAATATTTTGAAATTGGTTGGCGGACTATTAAAGAATGTTTACAATACCTATCTACAGAATTTGAAGTCCTAGTTTGTGAGGGTGCTGGTAGTCCCGCAGAAATTAATCTCAAACACCGCGATTTAACTAATATGCGGGTTGCCAAACATTTGAATGCACCTACTTTACTAGTAGTTGATATTGATCGAGGTGGGGCATTTGCTCATGTAGTAGGAACATTAGAACTATTAGATCCAGATGAACGCGCCTTAATTAAAGGTGTAGCTATTAATAAATTTCGGGGACAGCGATCAATTCTTGAACCCGGAATTAAATGGTTAGAAGAACGCACAGGTATACCTGTTGTCGGCGTAATTCCCTATTTAGAACAAGTTTTCCCAGCGGAAGACTCCCTCGATTTACTAGAACGCAAACCAGCAAAAGCTAACTCTGAACTGAACATTGCCGTAATTCGTTTACCAAGAATTGCCAATTTTACCGATTTTGATCCCTTGGAATCAGAACCATCAGTAACAGTAAAATACTTGCATCCTAAGCAAGATTTAGGACATCCAGATGCAGTAATTATCCCAGGAACAAAAACCACGATTGCTGATTTAATAACTTTGCAAAAAAGCGGCATGGCAGAAGCAATTCAAAACTATGCAGCTTCTGGTGGTACAGTTTTAGGCATTTGTGGCGGTTTCCAAATGCTGGGGCAAACCATAGCAGATCCTGAAGGAATGGAAGGACAAGCTGGTAAATATCAAGGGTTAAATTTATTACCAATAAAAACAGTAATCACAGGTCAAAAAATTGCCCGTCAGCGTCAAGTTACCTCCAATTATCCCCAAGCTGGTTTACCTGTCACCGGGTTTGAAATCCACCAAGGAAGATCCCGTATAGAAAACCCAGCGGATCAAAAATCCTGTCAGCCTCTATTCGATGATGCTAATTTAGGGTTAGTAGATAGTTGCCAATCAGTTTGGGGAACTTATCTGCACGGAATTTTTGATAATGGCCCTTGGCGACGCGCTTGGGTAAATCGTCTCCGTCAACAACGGGGGTTGAAATCTTTACCAACAGGTGTAGCTAATTATCGAGAACAGCGAGAGCAGATTTTAGGTTCTTTAGCTACCCAAATTGAAGAACATTTAGACTTAACACCATTCATATAGATCAATTAGATCAATATGCTTGGCATTTTATTGAACGTAAGTTCAACACATATTTTTTATCTCTTCAAATCTTTTTTTTCAGAGAGAAAACGCTGAAAAAAGAGGTTTGAAGAAGCGATCGCTAATATCACAGAAGCTGTAGAATTATATCTTGAAAGTCTAATGGCTAATAATCAACCTATTCCTAAAGAAGATTTTATTGTTAAGCCATTAACTGTTTTAGTATGAGTATTTTTCCAAGTGTCAAAGCTAAAGAGTTGATTAAAGTTGAAAAATTAGGTTTTTATTTTGATCGTCAAAAGGGCAGTCACGCCATTTACAAGCATAATGATGGGCGTAGGGTTGTTATTCTTATTCATTCGGGAAAAGATATCAAACAAGGTACTTTAACATGAATGATTCAAGATGTTGGTATTGATCAAGAAACATTCTTCAATTTGTTAGGAAGATAGGAGATAATTCTCAAATCCCCTATTTCACAGTACCATAATCGCATTTTCAACTTTGAGATAAACGCTTCACCTCTGTACTTCCTAATATATCCTGGGCTTTGGCTAACATTTGGGGAATTTTTTCAGCTTGGGGACTATTAACAAGACATTTTCTTAAATCCAATTCATCTAACTTATCAGCCCGATTACCAGGAAACCAATGATCAGCTTGTCCTAAAAGATTATAACGCATTTTGCCATAATCAATCATGTCATAAGCCAAAGCTAAATTTAACAGCCATAAAATCACCCGTATATTTATTTCTCCTGGAGTTTCTTGCCAAATTGGTAAGTTAGTATCCCAGGTTTTTACCCAATCTTCTCCTAAAATTTTAATTGCTTCTGACTCCAACCTAGAAATAATTGGTGGTAGAATTTCTGCCGCATTATCTAACAATGCCAAAGTTTTTAAATGCTCATCAAAATCAGTTGGTTTTGCTGCCCCTATACTCAAAGTATGTACTTGGGAATGACTCAAACAAAATAAATCATTAAACACCATTGGACTCAAGGGCGCACACAAATCAACTAATTTTTCTGAAGGTTGATATAATAACCCACCTTTATTAGATGGACTAATAATAAATACACCCATATCTAATTTATTTGCAGCTTCAATAGCAGCCCAATTCCATTGATTAATATAGTACCAATGCAAATTCACATAATCAAATTGATTAGTATTAATCATTTGCAAAATCAAATCTGTAGAAGCATGAGTAGAAAAGCCAATAAATCTGATTTTACCCTCAGCTTGTAACTGTTTAGCCACCTCTAAACAACCACCTTCACGAATACTATAATCCCAAATTTCCGCATTATTAATGCCATGTAAACCAAATAAATCAACATAATCTAACTGAAGATATGCCAAAGATTTTTCAAAGGTTTGGCGAAATTTTTGAGGATCTGCAACAGGAGATACTTTAGTTTGTACTATTAACTTATCACGGGGAAATTGGGGTAATATTTTACCTAACTGCATTTCTGATGTTCCATAACCGCGTGCAGTTTCAATATGATTAATTCCCAATTCTACAGAACGACGAATTACAGCTTCTAAATTTTCTTGATTATCTGGAGGAATTTCCTCTGGTGTAACATCCTGCCATTTATATTGATATCGCATTCCCCCACAAGAGAAAACGGGCATTTGTAATTCTGTCCGGCCAAAGCGTTTGTATAGCATTAGTAAATTGGTTAAATGTAAAAAAATTTTTAACCTTATTCCCTATTCCCTGGTATTTTAACTATAAATTAGCTGAGAATCTGTGTTAGTGCAGATTGTAAATTTGGATATTGATACTCAAAACCCGAATCTAAAGTGCGTTTAGGCAAAACCTGTTGTCCTTCCAAAACTACCAATGCTCCGTCTCCTAATATAGCTTCTATGGCAAATCCAGGAACAGGCAACCAAGAGGGACGATTCATCACATTACCCATGGTTGTACTTAAATCATTCATGCGGACTGGCTGGGGAGCAGTACCATTATATACTCCTTCCATTGTTGGTTGAGTTAAAGCTTGAATAATTAAACTGACAATATCATCTAAATGAATCCAAGAAAACCACTGTTGACCACTACCAATGGGTCCACCTGCAAATAGTTTAAAGGGAGTAATCATTTTACCCAAAGCACCACCATGACCCAAAACAATGCCAAAACGTAAAATGACTAACCTCACATTCATATCTTGTACCTTTCTCGCTTCTGCTTCCCATTCTTGGCAAACTTGAGCCAGAAAATCGTTACCAGCAGCACTATTTTCATCAAAACTGGCGGTTTCACTAGTTCCGTAGTAACCAATGGCTGAAGTATTGACTAAAACACTGGGTTGAGGATTGGCCTTAGCGATAGCTTCGACAATTTTTTGTGTACCCAGTTTGCGCGTGTTGAGGATTTCTTGTTTGCGTTCAGGTGTCCAACGTCCCTCCGCAATGGGTTCTCCTGCCAAATTAACTACACCATCACAACCTGCTATGGCATCTTGCCAAGTACCGGATATACTAGGAGTATAGGCAATAATTTCTAAATTAGGAAATGCTGGGGAGGGAAAAACCTTTTTGGCAAAGTTAGTATTCCGAGTTAATACTAATATTCTATGTCCTTGGGTATGTAGTCTTTCTACTAACCGACTACCCACAAATCCTGTTGCACCACTAATTGCTATTTTCATTGATATTACTTCTTGTTTATTAGCTACTTAGAAATATGAATTAATAAGATAAAACTCTTAATTCATTTAATCTAAATTTTGAGTTACGCTGTTTTTTAACCAAATAAATTCACTTTCATTATTTTACTAAATCAATGTTCTGTCAATCTTCTAAATCTTCATTCATGCCTGGATTGATTAATGTAATGTCATACTCAATAGCATCAGTTGAGCAAATAATTTCCGTATTTTGCAGCAGATAATAAATAGCGCGGACGTGCGGACCGAAAATAATTTCATCTTCATTATCGAGATTATGGGCAGGAATTTTGCGTCCATTAATCATTAAACCATTAGAACTGGGTTTTCCTTTGGAATTACCATCTACAATTCGATAATAATATCGCTGACTATTATTAGGAAGTGGTAGTCTTACTAATGTGGCATGATGCCGGGAGACAAACTGGGAGAATAAACGAATATCACAATCTCGATCTCTACCAATAGAATACATAGGTTTTTTTAAAGAAAATTCTTTCCTTCCTTGGTCATCTTCAATAATCAGTAGATGATTTTCATTATTTACTGCTGCCATTGCCATTATAGGTACTATAATTACCCCAACTTTGATCAATCATAAATATTAATAGAATGTCTTTTTCTGCAATTTATCTAGATTACAGAAAAAAGAGTAAATTATTGATTATTCCACCACAATGAAAATAAAATGACCATTAAAAATTTATCAAAAGCTGGGATAGTCTGCTTTTTTAATTTTTAATTCTTAATTTCGTCCTGTGGTACTAGGGAGCAAACCTCCTTAATAAGATTGAGTTAGTCACAACACTAACAGAGCTAAAGGCCATCAATGCTGCTGCACTAGAGGGACTAAGAACAAAACTCCAGCTAGGTAATAATATACCAGCAGCGAGGGGAATACCTACCGTATTATAGGCAAAAGCCCAAAATAAATTTTGACGGATAGTATTAAAAGTGGCTCGACTTAGCTGAATAGATTTTACAACATCAGTGAGGGAATTTCGCATTAAAATAATTTCGGCAGTTTCCATTGCTACATCTGTGCCAGAATATAAAGCGATACCTACATCTGCCTGTGATAAAGCTGGGGCATCATTGATGCCATCTCCTACCATAGCTACATAAGATTTAGTTTTCCCGGACTGAAGAGATTGAATGGTAGCAGCTTTTTGGGCTGGGGGAATACCTGCCATGATATCAGCGTTGTCTATTCCCAGTTGTTTAGCGATCGCCTTGGCTGCTTCTAATCTATCACCACTGAGCAGCATCACTCGCAAACCCATTTGCTGGAGTTTGTCTACTGCGGTTTTAGCATCTGGTCTGAGGGTATCACTAACAGCAATTAATCCGGTTAAAATGCCATCTACAGCCACACCAATTACAGTTTTTCCGGCTGTGGCTAATTTATTTCCCTGTTGTTGTAGTGTTTCACTGATATTAATTTGATGATGATTGAACCATTCCCAGTTACCTAAAAGGACTTTTTTGCCTTCTACTACAGCAGATACTCCCATACCTGGTTCTGTGTGGAAGTCTACAGCATTGGGTATGTTCAACTCTTGGCGTTGGGCTTCTTGTTGAATAGCTATTGCGAGGGGGTGATAAGTCCCGCTTTCTACGGCTGCGGCTAGTTGAATCAGAGATGACGGTAAGGCTGATTCTTCAACAACTACACAATCAGTTACCGTTGGCTTACCTGTGGTGAGAGTTCCGGTTTTATCAAAAACTACTGTGTCTAATTTGTGATCTTTTTCTAAAACGTCACCACCTTTGATTAATAATCCCCGTTCTGCGCCTATCCCCGTTCCCACCAAAATAGCTGTAGGGGTAGCTAGTCCTAAAGCACAGGGACAAGCAACTACCATCACAGCGATCGCTAATTTTAAACTAATTAACAAGGAAGAATACTGAGTATGAGGGACTAAATGTTGGGTATTATGTGCCATGTCATGAGCCATTTCCATACCACCGGAGATGATCACATCTGGCCAGATGTGAGTTCCCCATAAATACCAGAATGCAAATGTGAAGCCAGCCGCTGTTAAGACACCGTAAGTAAAATAACCAGCTACCGTATCTGCTAATTTTTGGACTGGGGCCTTGCGAGTTTGGGCAGCTTCCACCAAAGCCACAATTTGGGCTAGAGTTGTATCATCACCAGTGCGAGTGGCTTGAATAGCGATCGCTCCTGACTGGTTAAGAGTTCCCCCAGTTACCATATCTCCTAGTTGCTTCATGACGGGTACTGCTTCCCCTGTCAGCATCGCCTCATCTATGGTAGTTTGTCCAAAACGCACCTCACCATCAACGGGAATTTTGTCCCCCGGTAACACCTGCAACCATTCGCCCACTCGCACTTGTTCTGCTGGAATTTCAATAATATTGGCCCCAGCAATTAATTTATCTGGTTCTGGGTTAATAATTAATCGGGCTGTTTGGGGGGCTAAAGCCAATAATTGCCTAAATGCTTTAGCTGCACGTCCTTTAGCCTGTTTTTCTAAAGTTCTCCCCAAAAGAATAAAACCCAGTATCATCACTGGTTCATCAAAAAAGCACTCCCAACCCATTTGCGGAAACAATAAAGCCACCAAACTCGCAGTATAAGCTGTCAGCGTTCCCAAACCAATGAGGGTATTCATATTTGGCGCGCCTCGCCGCCAACCTAGCCAGCCTTCAACTAAAATTGGCCTACCAGGAATAATAATTGCGGCGGTAGCCAGTCCACAATGAAACCAGATATTATTTAAGAACGGAAAAATGGCAGATCCAATATTGCCAAAATGTCCAATTCCTGATAGAAACAGTAGCAAACTAGCAATTACTAACTGTCTAATGATCAGCCGCATTTCTTGGCGTTGTCTTGCTTCTAAATTAGGGATTGCAGATGTATCATCAGCACTTTTAGCTATCCGCAATTGGCTAGGAAATCCTCTATCCGTCAATCCTTGTGCTAGTGCATCTGCATTGACAGTCTCAGTTTCTACTTCTACGACTGCAACTTCTGTTGCGAGGTTAATACAAACGCTTTTAACGCCTGGATGTTGGGTAAGCTGTTTTTCTACTGCTTTTACACATCCCGCACATTTCATACCCCCAACATCTAAAATAATTTTCTCTAAGTTCAATAGTTTTGGGGGAGAAGCAGATTCTGGGGCTATTTCAGGGTTTGGAATTAGTTGCATAATCAGTTTTTAGATTCACTCTTGTTAGTTTCGACGCTTATCTCTACTTTGAGGTTAGGCGAAATCTACCCTTTTGACCAAGTGAAAGAAGATTAATTTTTCTGGAAATCCTCACTTTTCCAAGATAAGACTATTTCGTTCTCAAAATTTATAGATACACAAATAAAAAATTATGCTATCTATGCTATTCTAGATATAGGTTCTAATAAGGTATCCTGAACTGCACAGGAAGGTATGGTGCGGTTGAAACGCCGTGCGCCTGTTAGAAGACAAGGTATCCCGAACTGCACGGGAAGGTATGGTGCGGTTGAAACACCGTGCGTCTGTCAAACCAGTTACTTAATCAGGAGAAGGAAATTGTAAGTTTCCTTGAATCCACATTATCAAATCCAATTAACGCCCCTAATGGGGTCGAGGCGGTCTTGTAATCGTCTACCAAGGGATGAACCCACGACTAATGCAGTCGTGGGTTCGCCATTAAATGTTCTAGTTTTCAGTAATTTCAACTAAATGAATTTTATCCTTGAGAATATCGAAAGCTTTTAAAAATCCAAAATTACGATCATCTTTTTGTATATCTTGTGTCTTCAAACTAATCAAGTAAGCAACATAGTCTGCTAATTGTAGACCTATATAAAATTGTGAAGCACCTAACCAGGGCTGTTCTACAAAATTACAATCATGTTTTCGTGAATTTACCCAGTCTCTGTAAGCCCTGACTAAACGATCATCTTGTTTACTTGTACTATGTGTCGAACGTGAGTCCAAAAATAAAATTCCACTTTCATTAGAGGATTTCAGAAAATTATCTAATTCTTCTAACAAACGGTGGAAAGTAAAACGGTAAAGTATAATATCATCTTTCATCTCTTCTCTATTCTCAAATAGTAATTTTTTATTGACTACAACAGAAAATATATGGCATGGGATTTTATTCAAAGTTTCTGATACACTTAAAAATGTACGAACACGAGCTTCAAAGTTCCAGCCTTTAAAGATTTCCTTCCCTTTACAAAGTTCGTTACCTTTTAACTCCCAATCTTCAGGTTCTTTTGTTTTAACGATACTTCGTTTGAGCAAAGAAAGTCGTTCATAATTTTTTGAGTAATTTTTTTCATAGATAGCAATACTAGCTAAAACAAAATAATTTGTTCGATTATCCTTTGCTCCTGTGCCACTTTCATCAATATAAAATAGAAACATATTGCTGTTGAGAAAATACCAAAAACATCTACTATCTCAACTTGATGAGAATAAAAGATTCTAGGAAGTTAATCAAAGTATTCTACAGTATTTTGTAATGTTGTCAATAAACTCAGTAATATTAATTAAATAGCTTTTATTACTGAAAATACTTTAGTAATTTTTCTCCCTTTTTATTACTTACTCAACGCCAATCAGTCCCTGTATCCGCTAAAATCAGATTGTAATTCCTAACTGACTTATTCTGTAACCAAGACCATGCACAATTCCGTTCAATTTCAAGACGCTTATGATGTGATTGTCGTCGGTGCAGGTCACGCCGGTTGCGAAGCAGCGCTTGCTACTGC
>JANMGZ010000054.1:0-3323 GCA_031374905.1 Dolichospermum sp. OTE_70_metabat_362_sub | reverse complement strand
AAATTCAGGAATGAAACGAACCGCAGAGACGCAGAGGGCGCAGAGAGAGAATGAAGAGATGTTATTTATTCTGCATTTTTTTACTTTTTATTTAACATTTTCATTGGCCAAATTACTGCTTTTGCTCCTAAGATTTTGGAGTAGATTTTTCCTTCACGATTGTGAATTATAAAGTTGACTGTTGCACCTGTGTCGGTTTTGGCTATGATTTCACAGGAAACATAAAAGGGGACGTTAAATGGTACTGCTAAATATTGTTCACAGTATGTTAATTGTCCTGGTAAACAAACTTCTTTATGGATATAATTTAACCATAACCATAATGTTTGGGTACTCAAATCAATGATATAAGGATTGTGCCATTTTACAGGAAATTGTCCTTGTTCTTTGGCTGTGATTTCTTGCCAACAACATTCGGCTGTGAGTTTTTCGGGACTAATATTTAAAACTTTGGTAATTTTTTGGAAAGCCGGACCATGAAAGAGGGATAAGTCACCATTTTGATAGAAGTCTTTGGCTGTATCAGTGACAATATTATCTTCACTGAGATCCATTGCTTCATAAATGGGTGCTTCTGGCATATTTTTTACCAGTTTTATCAAAGAACTAAAGTGATAATGAGTTCTACCTTCGGGGGTTTTACTCAATATTTTTGTCTGAAATTCGACAAAATCACCATCAACTTTGGCAATTTCTTGAATTTCTAGAATATGTTCTTGAGCCAAGGTAGAATTAAAGGTAATTCCTTTTAAAACTTTGAAGTCTTGGCAACTAAAATATGTATAGCCTGGATAAATTTCTTCACAGCCATTAACCATCCATGATTTAGCACAGGTTGCTGGTAAAACTGGTGAACCTGCAATTGTATGATCGTGCAAAAATGGGTTTTCTGCTAATGTCATCCGTCTGCGAATGCGATAGCTACGAAGTTCTGAACCTAAAGGAGCAGGTGGTAGTTTCATGGGACTACCAATGACAACTTGAGAATCATTAGTATAGGCAGGATGTAGTTCATTAACTAACATTTGTGTGCCAATTTCTACGGGAATAATACTAATTCCTCTTTCGGCAAATGCCTTTTTTAATTGTGGTGTCACCATGCCACTATCCCAACCACCCCAGTTAATTGCGACTACATGACAATTAGGGTTATATTGTTTCATTAAATGGGCTGATTTACTGAGAATTTCGTTCGCTATGGCATAATCACTTTGACCGATATTACCATAAAATCCAGTCACGGAAGAAAATAATACTAAATGTTGTAATTGCTGGGGATTAACACAATTGAGGAGATTTTCTAAACCCTGAACTTTAGCAGTGTAAACTTTCTCAAAATCATCTTCTGTCTTTTTTTCAATTAACTTATCTGCTAAGTTACCAGCACCGTGAATAATTCCGGTAATTTGACCAACTTTTTGAGAAACTTCTTGTAATTTAGCTTGCAATTTTACAGTATCAGTGACATCAACACTAATATATTCAGCCATTCCTCCTGCGGCTTCAATAGCTGCTAAAGTCTTCTTGATTTCCCGACTAGAATTAATTTGATTAAATATCTTTTGTACCATCATGGGAGTTGGTTTCTCACCTTGAGAAATCAAATTTTCCATAATGCGCTTTTTCAAAGCCGAATCTTCCCAACAATCACGAACATATTCCGGTTCTGTAGTTATTTCCGAACGACCTAAAAGAATAAACTTACAACCTTGTTGTTGAGCTAATTTAATAGTACATTGAGCAGTGATTCCCTTTGCGCCACCACTGACAACAAAGACAGAAGATGGGCTAACTTGAACAGTTGCAGTCATAAATTCTCACCTAAAAAACCAAAATATCAAACTCTTACTCTGGAGAGACTCTGCGCCTCTGCGTGAAAAAAATCATCTAATGGTGGGCATTGCCCACCCTACAAATTATTCAGCCTTAGCAACCAGCGTTACCCGTCCTTGATTACCATAACCAACCTCGCCAATATAGCGATTAGAATCGTGCAATTCAGCAACAATATATTGGGCAGATTCGTGAGGATCTAAAGTCGGATTTAGGTCAATTGCTCTAAAAAATACCTGTGGCCATTCCCAGCGTAAACTCTTTGTTAAACCAAACAAACCAGCCCCAATTGCACTAAAATTACCTTGATGTCCTAATCCAAATTCACCGTCAAGATGAGCCACTGTACAAAAACTTGTTCTTCCTGATAAAGATGCGGCATTATTCAAAGTCGCTTTCAGATGTTTTGCCATTAAAAACACTTGTTTAATAATCGCCTTTTCTGCTTCTGGATAGGAAATATGCCCAGGTTTTTCAGGAGTAAATTGAGGATGTAGGTGAACAAATGCCCCAATTGGTCCATGTTTAGTAGTCACACTTTGCAATAATAATTGCAGATGTTGTTCACTCATGTTTGCCAAGGTGACGCGGGTAACACCTGCGGGTAATGGCAATTGTTCGGAAACTAACGATTGGGGGAAACTCAAAACTACAACTTTCCAACCTTGTTCTATCAGTGCGTGAGCTACTTTGACGGTAGTTAAAGAACCATCATCAGTAATTAAACAAATGTGTCCTTCTGGTAGCTGTGCTTCTAAAAAATCTGGGCGTGGTAAGGTTTTTAGCTGAACTGGACGACGAGGAAGATTAGGGTCTACGATAGGTGGTGGGGTTAAATCAACCGTGATATTAGACCCCACCCTCACGGTTGTTACCGAGTTAACATCAAAGTGCGGCTTTTTTTTTTCACCTCCCACCAGTGATTGGAGGTAGTTAACGATTTGCCCGATTGTCCGTAGGTCGCCTAATTCTTCTATATTGGGTTTGGGTAAGTCAGGATACGCTTCCTGCATTGCTCCCAGTATTTCTACCCGTTTGATGGAATCTATGCCTAAGTCGGCTTCCATGTCCATGTCCAGTTCCAGCATTTCCACCGGATAACCTGTTTTTTCACTGGTGATGTTTAACAGGGTTTGTCCTAAATCTGCATATTCGTTACTGGGGACTGGTTCAGGTATTAATTCCTCTATCACTTGTGTTTGCACTTGAGGAATAATCACTGGTTCAGGTATTACTTCCTCTATCACTTGCGTTTGCACTTGAGGAATAATCACTGGTTCAGGTGCGATTTCTGCTGTTACCTGTTGTTGTCTTTGCAGATATTCGACAACTTGACCAATGGTGCGTTTTTCTGCTAGTTCTTCCAGGTTGGGTTTCGGTAAGTTGGGGTATAATTCTTGCAATCCTCCCAGAATTTCTACCCGTTTAATGGAGTCAATTCCTAAGTCTGCTTCCATATCCATATCGAGTTCTAGCATTTCGATAGGATA
>JANMGZ010000035.1:0-1656 GCA_031374905.1 Dolichospermum sp. OTE_70_metabat_362_sub | reverse complement strand
ATAGCTTGGCCAGAAACCGTTAAAATTCAAGGTAAAATAGTAGAACAAATTGATGGCGTAGTCTATGCAGATAGCCTAGCTTGTCTGATAGAATGTAAAGATACCAGTGAGGAAGTTAATATTGAACCCATAGCCAAACTCAGAAATCAATTATTACGAAGACCAGCAACAGCTATTGGTAGTGTGTTTAGTCGCAGTGGATTTACAGAAGCTACAGTAACATTAACTGGATTTGTAGCACCTCAAACCATTCTATTGTGGGGAGGAGAAGAAATTGAATATTCATTAAAAAATAAATCTATATGTAAATTTCTAATCAAAAAGTATCGTGTTTGTGTTCATAAAGGTATCCCAAATTACGACATTATAATTTAATAATTACAGCATTGTAAAGGAGGTTTTTCATGAAACTAGCATACATTCTCACAGAAGATGATAAGGACATAGAAATTTTACAGAAATTATTACCAAAAAATCTAACTCAAGATATTCAATTTATAGCTGGTGGAAGTTCTTACCGAGCGCGTTCTTTAGCTACTTCACTGCTTGCTACTCGTAAAACACCAGTTGCTCTTGTCATAGATGCAGATACAAATAACGAATCGCAAATATTTGAAAAGAAAGATTTAATTAATTATGTATTAAGTCAAGCATCATCTGGCATTTCTTTTCAAGTTTCTCTAGCAGTTCCAGAAATAGAATCCATATTTTTACAAGATAAATCATTAATTGAAAAAATAGCAAAACGTCAATTTAATGATTTAGAATGGCAATTAGCTCAAAGCAAACCTAAAGAATTTTTAGAAACCGTATTAGATAACAAACAATCTCTCAATGACAAAATACTGAGAAATCTAAATGATGATGAAATTAAAATATTGCAACAACATCCATTAATACAAGAAATCAAGAGTTTCTTATCATCAGTTATTCAGTCTTCCGTTGCTATCAATTAACCTAACTAGATACAAAATCTCTATTCACCTATATTAGATGCAGGATTAGAGTTTCAAATCACAAAAACTTACTTTTAACCTAGACATTTAGTGAGTTAAACATGGATAATCTCTACAAATTACTACAAAAGATCAAAAAAAGACCCGCAATGTATATAGGTAAAAATTCTATTTTTAGCCTCCAAGCATTTTTAGATGGATACTATTTTGCACGTCGAGAAATTGGTATTCCCTTAACAACAGAAGAAACAGAATTTCAAACTTTTTTACAATGGATAAGACAGAAATTTAATGTAGAAACAGGTCAATTATGGTCAAGTATTCTTCTTTTTCATTCAGCCGATGAAAAAAGTGCGGTAGATAGATTTTTTACCTTGTTTGAAGAATTTTATCAAAATCAAAAAACAGCAAAAATTGATGAATTAGTTTCATGACCATAAAAATTACGGCATAGGTTGGGTTGACGCAAGGAAACCCAACAATATTAATAACACTAAATTACAAACCAAAAACCCTGTATCTGTTCACATTATCTCACTCAAGCATTACTAAGTATGTTTAGGGCGATAGCGAAGCGCTGCTGCAAGCAGATCGTGTAAATGTTCACCTCACCACCAAAATTATCACCCGAACTAAATCAAATCCTATATTTACAAACTACTAGACTAAAAATATCAAATTAGGCTATACTACTTATAGT
>JANMGZ010000027.1:0-4536 GCA_031374905.1 Dolichospermum sp. OTE_70_metabat_362_sub | reverse complement strand
GGACGAACTTTTTAATGATATTGACAACATTTTAGATGGTCGAAGTAAACGGAATTATCCTAAAGATAGGAACGAATCTGTCCCTGTGCAAACCATGACATTTCAAATGCCAGATGTGGTTTTACCGTCAAAACTTAATCGGCCATTACAGTCAACTGCACCTATTAAAAACATCCAAACCACAACACTGGTAGTTAATCATCCATCTGTTAGGACAATTACTACCACGGGTCAACAACAAACCGGGGATTTAAGTAAACTAATATTCATGGGATTGGGTTTAACTCTTGCTACCTTGGGTATGCTGTATTTAACAGAGTCTGGGTTATTAACTAAAATAAATACCCAATTGATTTCTCAAAGTTTTCCTAACTCCCAAATACCACCGTCTGTAACCACAGATCCTCAGTTAGATTTAGTAAATTATATGTTGGAAGCCTTGACTGTAATAGAACAGCAAGGAAAAACCAATGATAAAATAGCTGTTAAACCAGGATTTCCTGCCATTAATCTTAACCAAACAACTGCTTTACCTTTACCAAATACCCAACCAACTGAAACTTTGCCTTTACCAGTGGCAGCTAATAATACAATACCTGCTGTTGGTCGGCTAACTTCACCTAATGTAATTGAGCGCATATATATCCCAGTTTATCAGTCCCCAGCACCTCAATATAAACTACCCACTGTTCCCGCTGTCCCCATACCATCAACTTTACCTTTATCTTCGTCTTCGTCTTTAGCAGTTAATAATCCCTCTATTAATAATATACAACCAGTAACTAACCCCATAGCAAAAACGACACAAGTTAATCTCAAACCAGCAGCAGTTAATCCTCAATCACTCAAAGTCGCACCATTAAAATTGCCAACTCTTGCTCCAGCCTTACCACTTAAACAGACTAATAACATAACACAACAAACTTCTGCACCCGGCTATTCTGCACAATTGGAGGGATTATTGGAGTTGGGTAATAAATCTGTGGCTTTGTTTAAAGTAGATGGTATTAGTCGCCGGATTAATCTAGGTGAAAATATTGGTGCTACAGGTTGGACATTAGTAGAAGTTAGTAACGGGGAAGCTATTATTCGTCGTAATGGAGAGGTGCGATCTATTTATACAGGACAAAAAATTTAACGCACCTTTGATTTTTGATGACGAAAATGAAAAATTTTCCCAAAAGCTTGTTTAATTGGCTTTTTTAGTTTTTAGTACCGTACTGCGGTACTATTTTTTATACTCTTATTTATTAAATTAAGATAAAGATTGTAATAAGATTTCACTTATCAAGTAGATTCTATATTTACACTTAATGTATTTAATAGCTATAATGTTCATCTATGAATCAATAAATCAATAGAAGAGACACAGACGAAATCTAAAAGATTTTTGTTCCAAACTTTTTAACTAAATACTAACTTCAAATAAATGTGTAATTATGACAACACTACGCCCTTCATTACGCAGCCAATCTTCCTACATACCAGCTATCGGTATTAAGATAATTGGTATCATCTTGGTTAGTGTATCTATAGGAGTAGTACCTAGAGATGGTTTAAAAACCATAAAATCAGGTAGAATCTCCTAAGTTGAGATGCAATATAAAGATGTTTACAGAGAAAAGCTGGAAGAATTTTAAAGTATTTGCAGGTACATTGTGTGCTGTTACTCTGACACAGTTTTTTGGAGTTAACACCTCTGTGCGCGCGGCAGATACGATTGTGATTCGCTATGGTTCTTTTGAGGAATCTGTATCCTTAGAAGAGTTAAAAAAATCTACGGAAACTGGCAAATTACCAGCTAGTTTGGGAACTTATACCAAAAGAATGACCCAAGAACAACGTCGCTTTTTGGTGGAGGGATTAAAAATTCGAGTCCCCATAAATGTTATTACTTTAGATAGATTAATCAATACCCAAATTGGAACTACAGTTCTTAGTGATATCTCTACAGCCCTTAGCCGTCGGGATCAAGCTGGATTACAATCAATGAAGGCCGGATTAGTTTTAGGTGCTAATTCTCCACAGGGTTTGTCTGTGCTGAGTTTTATAGCGGCATATCCCAGCAAGCGCTTAGAAATTAATGTACCCCAGGCTCTGACTGTGGCGCAGAGTGTGAATGGTGCATTTATCCGCACTCAGCGGTTTATGTTTGGTCTTTCTCCTCAACTTAACCCTGGAGATATCAAAGGTGCTTATTCTTTAGATCCTGCTCAAGCAGGAAGCGCACAGGTACAGACGCTCAAGTTAAATTTCAATGACCAAAAGCGGCAGCGACAAATTCCTCTCGATGTTTATTTCTCCAATACGGCAAGTGTAAATAAACCTATAATTGTCTTTTCTCACGGTTTTGGTTCAGTGCGGACTGACTTGCGTTACTTAGCAGAACATTTGGCTTCTCATGGTTATGTTGTTGCTGCTTTGGAACATCCGGGAAGTAATGAAACTGCTCTTAAAGCTGTCAATAAAGGTAAAAAACAACTGGTTGCACCCCAAGAATTTTTAGACCGTCCCAAAGATGTCAGTTTTATTGTTGATGAATTAGAAAAACTTAACCAAACTGCTAATAATTCCTTACAAGGAAAATTAGCAACTAATAATGTAATGGTTGTGGGTTATTCCTTTGGTGGAGGAACAGCTTTAGCATTAGCTGGGGGTGAATTACAAATCGAAAAGCTTAAACAGCGCTGTCAGCCAAACTTGGTTAAGACTAACTTGAGTGCAGGTCTTCAGTGTGTGGCTCAAGCATTACCAGAAAAAACCTATCAATTGCGAGATCCTAGGATTAAGCAAGCGATCGCTCTCAATCCTACCACTTCTTTAATGTTTGGGGAAACTGGTTTAACAAAAGTACAAATCCCCACATTAATCCTCTCCAGTTCCGCAGATAAAATCACTCCCGCATTAACCGAACAAGTTATGGGTTTTGCCAAAATCCCCTCTCCAAAATGGTTAGTGGGTGTGGTTGGTGGTTCTCATTTAAGTGTCGCAGATCCTAGCTTACCCGCATATCAAGAAGGGAAACCACCTATCTTGAACAAAGAAGTAACTGGAGAACAAGCTAAAGATGTGCGGAAGTTTCTCAAAGGTATTACTCTAGCAATGGCAGCACAGTTAACCCCTGAAGCTAGTCAATATGCTCCTTTTCTGACTTCTGACTACGCTCAAATTTCCTCAACTCGTCTATTTCCATTTCGAACAGTGCGGGAACTTTCTCCTGAGATGATACAAGAAGCGCAAGGTCCAGGTATGACAGCCGATAAATAATAGGTTGAAGGACGAGAAAAAAATAAAAAGGCTTGGAGGGTAAACCAAGCCCAACTTCACTCAGGGTAAAATATATAATCCATCTTATAGATTATTTATATTTTAAGAATCCTTCTCAAGAGAGAAATTTAAAAATCTTATATTTAAGTGCGATCGCTGTGCGTTTATCTCAGTAAAGTAGGTTGGGTTGACACAAGGAAACCCAACATTTGCCATTGTCTGATAGCGAAGCGTGGCGTTAGCCATATCAGGATTAACAGGATTTAAGGATTAACAGGATTATTTATTGATGATTTGTTCATTTTAAGTACATAAATTTTCATTTTTAAGTGTATCTGCTAGACACAAAATATATATGTGATAAAATATATAAGTAAACAGTCAGAAAGAAAAAAATGAGCATTGAACAAATTATCATAGATAAGGTACTGAAATTACCTCCTAACAAACAAGAAGAAGTATTGGATTTTGTAGAATTTTTATTAATAAAAACCAAAAACTCAATGATTCAAAAAGGCAAGTTTATTGATTTTTATCTCCCGTATAGCCAAGATGGTAATTATATTTCTGCAAAAAGCCAAGCGCAAAAAATTTTGCAGGAAGCTGATACCTTGCTAAAAAAAGGTTCTTTTGGGGTTGCTATCATATATTCTGCCAATTATGACCAGACTAAAACTATTAGAAAAACCTACACAGAAGGTAAATATAAAACAGGAACTTCAGGAGCAAATCAGGCTAATGTGATGACAGAGATGGAAAATCTGTTAGATACTCCAAACTATCAGCATTTACAAGGTAAAATTCGCATAGCTCCCATTACTACTCTGACCTATTCAGACTATGATGGAAAAGATCATATAACAGTGGTAAAGGATGATTTAGCTCAGATTAAACAAATGCTGAAAAATGGATGGGATATATTAGGCTGGCAAAATCAGACTACTATCAAAAGCAAACATAAATACGCTGTGGGTGGCGGTGTTGCCAGCTTATCTCACGATATTTCACATGAAATTCAATCTACTTTGCTTTCCCTAGCTTCTCAATACAAATAAAATAAATTGTGGGACAGAATAATTCAAAGAAGAAAATTTAAAATCAAAGATGCAGGAATACATCCTAATGATTTGTGGATTGCTTGTACAGCAATACAACACGATTTAATTATTGTGTCTCAAGATAACGATTTTAAACAAATGAGTAAAGTAAGACCTCTAAAATTAGAATGTTGGAAACCTGAAAATACATCAATTTGATTGATGTTGGGTT
>JANMGZ010000008.1:0-2161 GCA_031374905.1 Dolichospermum sp. OTE_70_metabat_362_sub | reverse complement strand
GAAAAATATCGTTTGTTCGATCCTCCTCTTTTTGCTTTTGGGTATTCTCCTATTTGGACGACTTTATCAGCAGGTCATAAAGAATCCAAATTAGCTAATTTTACAAGCTTAGAAACTCCAAAAAACATTTCACAATTAATCCAAAACTTTGCTTGTCATCAATTCCATGACACCTCAAAAACTGCGCGTTTTAAGCAAAAATGGAGCGTTGATGATAATCAACACCTTAAAGAAGATGCTGGTAATTTAGCGCCATTTCTTTTAAGAATTAGAGAAAATGAACCACGTTATTACCAAAGAATTATAGAAACACTTTCACAAATCGCACCATTTTTTGCTGATTTTGTATTAGTACCTACAGGTAATACAGTTCTTTTACAATGGAGAGAAAAAGGAACGGACTTAGTTTTTAGTCCTAATCAAGCATCGGATGGAACATTAAGAGCAATGGCTTTAGTAACACTTTTATTACAACCGCCCGACAGTCTACCTAATATTTTAATTTTAGATGAGCCAGAGTTAGGATTACACCCCTATGCTATTAGCGTTATTGGAGGCTTAATTAATAGTGTTTCTAATCGTTGTCAAGTAATTTTAGCAACTCAATCACCGTTATTAGTAGATTGTTTTGAGCCAGAAGAAATTATTGTTGTACAAAGAGATAATCGCCAATCAATCTTTAATCGCCTAGATATTCCTAGCCTTAAATCTTGGTTAGAAGAATATGAATTGTCTGAATTATGGAATAAGAATGTAATTGGGGGGAGACCTAGCCGATGGTTCGTCTAAATATTATTGTGGAGGGAGAAACTGAAGAAGAATTTGTAAATCAAATCTTAGCTTATCATTTAGGATATTACAATGTTTATACATCTGTTCATCGTATTACAACTAATCGTAGTAACAAGAAAAAGCAGCGGGGAGGATTGACTAACTATCTACATATTAAAAATGATATAGAAAGTTGGTCAAAACAAGATTCTAAATATAAAGATGTTAGATTTACAACTATGTTAGATCTATACGCTTTACCAAATGAGTTCCCAAAATTTGAGCAAGCTGAGAAGTTGTTAAATCCCTATGATAAAGTTGAATTTCTAGAAATTGAATTTGCTAATGATATTAATGATTATCGTTTTATACCCTACATTCAGTTGCATGAATTTGAAGCTTTAATCTTTACTGACCTAGAAAAAATATATAAAAACTTTCCTGAATATGACAAATATCAAAAAGAAATTGATTTGTTATTACTAGAATGTAGCAATTTTTCTTCTCCTGAGCTCATAAATCAAGGAGCAACTACAGCTCCATCTAGGCGACTTGCCCAAGTTATTCCAAACTATAACAAATTAAAAGTTCCTTTAGCTTCTCAAGTGTTAGAGAAAATTGGGTTGATAAAGATTAGAGAAAAATGCCCACATTTCAATCAATGGATTACAAAGCTAGAAAACTTGCGAATCTGATCGCCCCGACCTAAATCGCGATCGCCTATATGCCAAAATTAAAACACTGAAAATATTGATTTAGCCATGCAGCAACTACTTTATATCGAAATCCCCACACCTCAAATTGAAGCCGTGAAAACATGGCTCCAGTCTAAGTACCAGCCGCCTTTCGGTAAAAAGTCTGTTGCCAAGCATGGCTTTATTTTTGACAGGCAAAATCGCTCAGGCGCGATCGCGCAGTTATCAGTATTTCTCTGGACATTGCAGCGCACCACTTATCTCAAAGTATTCCGTTGGTCGGATGAAGTAATGGATAGCGAGAAAGAGTTGCTCGGTCATTTGACTAAGGCTGCTCGTCAAGCTTTTCCTTATGAGTTCAAGCAACCACCCGCGATCGCCGCTAATCAATCCATATTTGATACGTTAGCTGAAGAATATCCTCTCACAGTCAAATTTTTTCAGCGTATTCCCAACGGCGAATATGACCTCAATCGGGTCTATTGGTGGGAAATGCGCTGGCGCGAAAGTGTGAAATCTCCTGAGACGCCTAAACAGGTAATTTTCCCCGATTCTCAACTCGATTCCCAAACAAATTCTGCGAAGCGGGATTTGCAATATGACATTGTTTATCTTGGTGGAGCGCTGGGTGCGATTCATGCGGCGATGATGGCAAAATTGGGCTATCGTGTATGTCTAGTGGAGCGCATTCCATT
>JANMGZ010000006.1:0-4913 GCA_031374905.1 Dolichospermum sp. OTE_70_metabat_362_sub | reverse complement strand
GTTTCATTCCCTTCAAATAGGCTATCTTGAGTTGTTTGAACAGTGAAGGTTTTGCTAGTTTCTCCTGTGGCAAAAGTCAGAGTTTCATTTTTTGCAGTCAAGTCATTTGCACTAGCTGTATTCCCTGTCCCAATAGAGGTAGATACGGTCACACTTTGAGAAATCAAATTATCTCTGGAACGAGTCACACCAAAGTTAATAGCATTTCCTTCCAGTGCTTCAGCAGCTAAAACTCTAAATTCAACTGGTGTATCATCGTCAGTAATAGTTCCCAAGGCTATGCCATTTGTAGAACTAATGATTGCACCATTGGTAGGATTGCTTAAACTAACAGTGAAAGTCTCATTGTCTTCCACAAGAGAATCTTGAGTTGTTTGAACAGTGAATGTTTTAGTAGTTTCTCCTGTGGCAAAAGTCAGAGTTTGAGTATTTACAGTAAAGTCAGTGGGAGTTGCTGTATTTTGTGCCTCAACAGAGGTAGATACGGTAACACTTTGGTTAGCTTGAGCATCTCCTGTGCGCGTGACAGTGAAATTGATTGCACTTCCTTCTAATGCTTGAGCAGCAGCAATACTAAATATAGGTGCAGCATCATCATTATTAATTGTTCCTTTGGCTGTAGCATTTGTGGAACTAATGATTGCACCACTGGTAGCATTGCTTAAACTAGCAGTAAAAGTCTCATTGCCTTCAAATAGGGAATCTTGAGTTGTTTGGACAGCAAAGGTTTTAGTCGGTTCTCCCTGTGCAAAAGTCAGAGTTTCCGTTTTTGCAGTCAAGTCACTATCACTGGCTGTATCACCTGTAGCAATAGAGGTAACTACAGTCACACTTTGTTGAGCCTGAGCATCTCCTGTCCGAGTTACAGTAAAGTTGATAGCACTTCCTTCCAATGCTTCAGCGGTAGCAATGCTAAATATGGGTGCTGGATCATCATTAGTAATAGTTCCCTTGGCTGTGCCGTTTGTAGAACTAATGATTGACACATTGCTAGGATTGCTTAAACTGACAGTAAAAGTCTCATCTCCTTCGAATAGGATATCTTGAGTTGTTTGCACAGCAAAGGTTGTAGTCGTCTCTCCCGGTGCAAAAGTCAAAGTTGCTGTTTTTGCAGTCAAGTCGGTATCACTGGCTGTATCCCCTGTAGCAATAGAAGTAGTTACATTTACACTTTGTGAAGATGAATTATTTCCTGTCCGAGTGACAGTGAAAATTATGATATTTCCTTCTGTTGCTGAAGCTGAGGTGATAGCAAACTGTGGTAATTCATAATTTTTCAGAATAGCTAAGGGATTACTATTCGCACTAATTAAGGTATAAGTTCCCTGGGGTGAAAATGTCAGTTGACTGATGTTTTTGAATTCTCCAACATCCACTTTTAATGAATCTTGCGCCGGATTAAAATCAGTAATTATGTTGGGACTTTGCAGATATGCAGCATTAGCCAACTCAAAGGTATCTTGACCATCACCACCTGTTAATGTATTACCACCAAGACCAGAGAAAATGATATCATTACCAGCATCACCAAATACTTTGTCATTGCGATCAGGGAATATTTGATCATTGCCTTCACCACCAGACAAAATATTATTACCTTGACCATCGGAGAATATTTGATCATTGCCTGAACCACCTAAAGCCGTATCATATTCCTTGGCAAAGATTTCATCATCACCTGCACCACCATCTAGGATATTGTCACCTGTTCCCGTAACACCATCAATGGAGTCATTACCTGCTAAACCCAGGAAAGTATAACCGCTGGCAGATCCTAATAATATATCGTTTCCAGAAGTACCGCTAATGGTAATAGGTAGATTATTAGGTAGCTCAATAATGCCTAGTTTCTCAGGAATTGTTGTGCCTGCGACATTAAAATCATTATCATTAATCACAGCCAGAATATTGGGTGCTACTAATGCCAATCCCTCTAATTTTTCAACTCCGGTATAACCTACTTGGGCTGCATTAACAATTAAAGTTTTGTTAGCAGAAATAATTCCAGCGGTAGTTAATTCAGCCGGGCTTAATTGTTCAATAGTCTTACCACTTGGCAAAGTAAAGTTAGCAGGATTATTGATATTAGTCGCTGTTGCTAAATCAATTTGATAGATAAGTTTATTGGAAGTATTATCACTTCTATCATCTCGTTCTACAACGGCAAATTTACCATTACCCAAGGAAACAGCATCACCTATTTTATCAGTTTTGGCATTACCACTAGCGGAAATATCATCTAAAAGATAGAGATATTCACCAGTTACCTGTTTAGAAATTATGTCAAATTCCAAAATTCGCAAATTACGGGAATTTCTGGAGGTTGTATCAGCGCCATTATCGGGATTATCAATTGCACTTTGAATAAAAGCATATAGTTTGTTACCTTCTAGTGCTATTGCTTCAAAGCCGCGATTTGCCCGTCTTTGGGCATAAACTGCTGGTAATACCTCAGTTCCAAAAGTTCCTGCGGGTTGATCTGGTTCTGTTGCTACTGCTGTTCCTTGCGGAACAAAACGGTTAAGTAACTTCCCATTAACATCAAAATTGTAAATTGCGGGACGATATTCATCTACCAGCCAATAGTCGCCATTTTTCGCAATGACGATACCCTCGACATCAGCCCCTAAAGTATCATTAGGTAAAACTTTACCATTTAAATCAACACCAATTTCATCAGTGTAAGCTGTTCCAGCCGCCCCTGCTTGGACATTGGGAAGTCCAGTTAATGGAGTTTTACCATCTTCACGAAATAACCCAGTTCTTTTGGTAATCGTGATTTGATTAGTAGTTTGATTAAGTTCAAAACTGACTATTTCTGGTTGGAAATTGGGTAATAAAAACGGTCTATTTTGACCTGTGGGTTCACCATTGGGACCACGATCTGTATTAGTAACAAATTTGAGATTGCCATTATCTGCTACGCCTTGGAAATACAATCCCGAAAAACCGCCCAAAAATATATCTTGTCCGGTGGAAGTTGTGCCTAATTTGGGTAGATTTTGAAATTCATAATTAGTTAACTTTGGTTGGGAGGCTATTTCATAAAAGCTAACTGTGTTACTAACTTCATTAGAAACTGCCAACATGGGACGAGAATTGGGACTATTTTCCGCAGAGATGAATTTTAAGCCTTCAGGAGCGATATCACCTTCAGTTCTAATATACTGAATAAACTCAGGTGCAGTGGGGTTACTAAGATTATATACCATCACCCCACCGCCAGCCCGTTCTAAGCCGATGAATCCATAAGGAATACCATCAATAAGACCAACAACGGCACTTTCTGGTTCAGGTCCTTTATTATCGGAACGAGTATCAAACTCAGCAGCAGAACTATTATTAGCATTAAAAAGTAGAGGCGTTTGTTGTTTGAGAATTTGTTCAATTTGGTCGCCACTGTCATATACTAATTTACCTTGATCATCCCAAATTGAGAAAGAACGAGCGCCGTAAGCATAGAGTTGATCAAAATCTCCGTCTCCGTCGGTATCTCCAAGAGTATTAGTAATGGTGAGACGACCTAAATTTTCATCTTTTTGTAATTCAGCCGCGTTAGGGAAAGCTGTTGGATCAAGTTTGACACTTCTAACTCTGGTTTCTTCATTGAAGATTCTCCCTTCTGTATTATTAGGCGCAGGTAAAATATTATTACCTGTGGGACGAACCCGAGAATCTCCTTCATTGGCGGTGATATAATAGGTCTTATTGCCAACTTGAAAAGAGCTAATTCCATCAGGTTGATACATTCCAAAAACTGACCAGTTTTTGATATTAGTACCATTATTAATAGCATTGTCTCTATCACTAGCATCTAAACCATTTCCTACCAAACTATGGTCTTTAAAACCTAGAGGAACAACTTTGGTAATAGTGCCACTGGCAATATCAAGAACAGCAATGGCATTATTTTCTTGGAGAGTGATAAAAGCGGTTTTATTATCTTGAGAAACTGCAATATACTCTGGTTCTAAATCTTGAGCAACGGTGGCATTAAGTCCAAAAAGTCTGACTCCGGCTGCTTTTAAGGTTTCTTTTTGCCCATTAAATGTAGTGAAGTTTGCAGTTGTAACTTTACTATTATTTAAACTGGCAATATTTCCAGAAACATCAATAATACTAATTGAACCTTCTGGATCAACGACATAATTTTCACTGGGTTCTCCTTCGTTGGCAACAAGTAATTTGCTACCATTGGCAGTGAAGGTGATCATATCAGGTAAAGCCCCTACTGTCACTTCGGAAATTTTAGTGAGAGTAACAGCATCATAAAAAACAATTTTACCAGGATCGGTACTTGTATTCGCCGAAATAGCAACAGCAACAATGCTATTTTCAGTTTCTCTTCCTTTTCTGACGGCTACGCTTTGAATTCCTGCACCTAAGCTAGAAAGATCGATGTTAGTAACTTGAGTGGGGTTATTTGCATCAGAAACATCCACTACTTGGAGAACAGGTTTATTTGCAGATTCTCCAGTCACAAACAGGCGTTGAGATTTAGGATCAAAATCAGAAATTTCTGCGCCGCTTAATTTGATAGTACCGATATGGTTAAGTTGAATTGAATTCATAATTTTTATATTGGCAATTAGAGATTTGTTGAGCTTTAGAAAAATTGGTAAATTTCTGACTATAAAGAGAATCTATCCCAGTTCATTTAAGGAATAAATAATTAAAGGTTAAGGATAAATTAAAAAAACCAGAATAACAGCTTATCTGTTAACCCTATCTACATTTAACTAAATAGCCCTTATTTTCTAACTTTCAGTAATTTGGTAGAGTCGAGGGCGGGTATTATCCCGCGCCCCTCTCTGTTAAATCTGGGCGTGCAGTTTTCACTGCACCCAGCTTCCGACGTTCTTAGCTTTCGCTTTTGCTCATGTGAATATAATCGTGGCAGCTTTCATGAATTG
>JANMGZ010000005.1:0-2040 GCA_031374905.1 Dolichospermum sp. OTE_70_metabat_362_sub | reverse complement strand
ATATAATCGGGCGTTTGGTGATACACCAGGAAAAGCCTTATCTTGACTCACCATGACACCAGAAACATTATAGGCATGAGGATCAACACCAACATTCGACTTAGCGGGGACATTGCGTGAAAACACTGCAAATGGCGAGACAGCCCGATTTTTAGATACGGCTTTATCCCAGCCAAACATCCCCGGACGACCAATTTCGACTTGACCAATGGCAATTTTCCGCCCAGTCAAATTATAGGGAGATTGATGTAGTTTTAGCGCATCAATACCGTTAGCACCTAAGAAATTGGCAAACTTGACACCAGCAAAGACGGGTAAAGTCAAGCAAGAAAAACCTAAACTCCAAAAAATTAGCCAATTTTTATTCATATTTTTAGGGAACAGGGAAAAGTTTTCGGGAAAATTTAAATTTTGAATTAATTTTTAATAATTTCTCCATATTTTGTTACAATGCTTACAGACGAAGACGCTTAAAACCCACTAGCCATGACCCAAAATTCATCTCAAAAGCCTATAGTTATCGCTCCTTCTATCCTATCAGCAGATTTTAGTCGTCTGGGTGACGATATTCGCGCCGCAGACAAAGCGGGAGCAGATTGGATTCACGTTGATGTAATGGACGGACGTTTTGTCCCTAATATTACAATAGGTCCCCTGATTGTGGAGGCGATTCGTCCAGTTACAACCAAACCGCTGGATGTCCACTTGATGATTGTGGAACCAGAAAAGTATGTAGAAGGTTTTGCTAAAGCTGGTGCTGATATTATTTCTGTCCACGCAGAACACAACGCATCTCCTCACCTGCACCGCACCCTGGGACAAATCAGAGAACTTGGTAAGAAAGCTGGGGTTGTACTCAATCCGGGTACACCTTTGGAGTTAATTGAATATGTTCTAGAATTGTGCGATTTAGTGCTAATTATGAGCGTTAACCCCGGTTTCGGTGGTCAAAGCTTCATTCCTAGCGTAGTTCCTAAAATCCGCAAGTTGCGTCAAATGTGCGATGAACGCGGTTTAGATCCTTGGATTGAGGTTGACGGGGGACTAAAAGCTAATAATACTTGGCAAGTTTTGGAAGCTGGCGCTAATGCTATTGTAGCGGGTTCGGCTGTTTTCAATGCTCCTGATTATGCTGAGGCGATTACCAATATCCGTAACAGTAAGCGTCCTAGTCCAGAATTAGCTGCTGTTTAATTTAATACTTTTGATTAAGTAAGATTCAGATCCCCGACTTCTTAAAGAAGTCGGGGATCTATTTTTAATGAATTGCAAGAAATGAGCTATTTGAGTTAATTAATGAAATAATAAAATTGTTCAAACTTCCATAGTTTAAGATAGATGTCTCTATTTACCAAATTATTTTACCTCAGCTCCTCAGTTAATAAACCACTTGAAAATTATTTTACTGAAATAGTCGTTTGTTTTTTGCACCACAATCAAGATATTTTGATTGCTTGGTTGAAATCTTATTCAATTATCATTGAAGATAACTATTCTAACATCAAAGTTTTATCTCAAGAGAGATATAAAAACGAAAAAAGTATAATTGATATACAAATTGAGCTATCAAATGGAATAGACACAGATTTGATATTTATTGAGTCAAAAATTGGTGCTAAAGATCCAAACAATAATTTAAAAAAATATGCTGAAATTTTGAGAAGTTTACCAAATATCAGACATCGAATTTTAATTTATATCACTCGCAAAGATGATCCGAAAGACGAAATTAAGGTTTATACATCAAATTTATTACCACAAGTAAGTTTTTACTCATTGAAATGGCAAGATTTCTATGAATTTTTAAATGAGCATGAAGCTGATAGTTTAAAACCTGATACTCTAAAAATAGAGATATTAAAGTTTATGGAGAAAAAAGAAATGTCTAAGAATAAGGAATTGGTAGAGTCGAGGGCGGGTATTATCCCGCGCCCCTCTCTGTTAAATCTGGGCGTGCAGTTTTCACTGCACCCAGCTTCCGACGTTCTTAGCTTTCGCTTTTGCTCATGTGAATATAATCGTGGCAGCTTTCATGAATTG
>JANMGZ010000752.1:0-6451 GCA_031374905.1 Dolichospermum sp. OTE_70_metabat_362_sub | reverse complement strand
GGTTACTTTGGAGTATGGGGAATTATCTTTGCTGAATCTGGTTTATTGATTGGTTTTTTTCTGCCTGGTGATAGTTTACTATTTACAGCGGGATTTGTCGCTTCTCAGAATTTGCTGAATATTTGGGTACTGATTTTTGGTGCGTTTGTTTGTGCTGTATTAGGTGATAATGTCGGATATTTTACTGGACATAAATTTGGCAGAAAATTATTTGATAAGGATGATTCCTGGTTATTTCCTAAAAAACATATTGTCAAAACTCAAGATTTTTATGAAAAGCATGGAAAAAAAACAATTGTTTTAGCAAGATTTATGCCAATTGTCAGGACTTTTGCGCCAATTGTAGCAGGGATTGGCTCTATGCACTATCGGTCTTTTATGTCTTATAATTTAATTGGTGGCTTTATTTGGACATTTGGCATTACTTTATTGGGGTTTTTCCTGGGTAAATCTTTACCAGCGGAACAATTAGATAAGTATTTATTACCAATAATTGGTTTAATTATTGTTGTTTCTTTATTGCCATCAGTTATTCATCTAATTCAAGAAAAAAGAGCTAATAAAGGATAGATTTTTTTATTTTTTGTGTAAGACCTCGACTTGCTATTTAATAATGTTAATAAGCAATAAATTAATACTAGAAGTCGGGGATTTAATTTTGATGACAGGTTATCAATTTTTATTCCCAAATGTCACCAAAAACTGGTAGCGTCAAACAAAGGAAAATATTTTTGTGGATGTTACAACTTGAAAACACGTTCTAATTATTGGCAACTTTTACCCTATATCCGCACCCAGTGGCAAACTATCGCTAAGGGTTTGGTAGGGATTTTGGGATATGTACTGGCAACTTTAACCCTGATTAATGTCGCAGGTAAGTTGGCAGTTCCTTTCGGAAATGGTAATGTATTAGCGATCGCTCAATTAGCCGGAATCAGTGCTGCGATATTTCTCGTCAGGGGCTTTTTTCAGTCTGTGCAAGATTTATACATGGCCAGGGCAGCGTTAAGGGTAGCTTTTTATCTCCGGCAACAGGTTTACACACATTTACAAAAACTCAATCTCAGCTATTTTGAAACTGCGAAAGCTGGAGATTTATCCTATCGTCTCACGGAAGATGTTGACAGGGTTGGAGAAGTTATCAATAAGCTTTTTCATGATTTTACTCCCTGTGCTTTACAGTTAATTGCCATTCCCATTTACATGATTTATTTGAATTGGCAACTTACTTTAGCTACGGTAATTGTTGCCCCAATTATGGGAATTTTAATTGGTTGGTTTGGGGAACGTTTACGGAAATATTCTCTCAAAAGTCAAAGTCGTATTTCTGATTTATCGGCTATTTTAACAGAAGTTTTTAGCGGTATTCGGTTAATTCAAGCTTTTACTGCGGAAAAATACGAAATTGAGCGATTTAGTTATGAAGCCGAACGCAGTTTTAAAGCTAAATATTCAGTAGAAAGATTAAAAGCTGTTCAAATTCCGATTGTGGGATTTTTAGAAGCTGTGAGTGCTTTATCTTTGCTAATGGTAGGAACTTGGCAAATATCTCAACGAAATTTAACTGTAGGTGAATTTTTTAGTTATTTAACAGCAGCAGCTTTGTTAATTGATCCTATTGGTCATATTACCAATAATTATAATGAATTTAAACAAGGTGAGGCATCAGTTGATCGAGTTTTTGAGTTATTAGCAATTCAACCAACAGTATTAGAAAAACCTAATGCTATTAATTTGCCGCCTGTAAATGGTAAAGTTGAATATTGCAATATTACTTTTGCCTATAAATCAGGAGAACCTGTATTAAATAATATTAGTTTATTAGTAATGCCAGGTCAAGCGATCGCTTTTGTTGGGGCTTCTGGTGCTGGTAAAACTACTTTTGTGAATCTGTTACCTCGATTCTATGATCCCGAATTTGGGGAAATTTTTATTGATGGGATAAATATTCGAGATGTGACATTAAATAGTTTAAGAAAACAAATTGGCATTGTTCCCCAAGAAACGATTATGTTTTCAGGAACTATTGCTCAAAATATTGCTTTTGGACAAAATAATTTTGATATTAACGCAGTGGAGGAAGCTGCAAAAATTGCCAATGCTGATCAATTTATTCAGCAATTACCAGAAGGTTATCATACTTGGGTAGGAGAGCGAGGTGTGAATTTATCAGGAGGACAAAGACAGCGAATTGCGATCGCTCGTGCAGTTCTTCTTAACCCGCAAATATTGATACTTGATGAAGCCACATCAGCGTTAGATTCAGAATCGGAAGCTTTGGTACAAGAGGCTTTGGAAAGATTGATGGAAAACCGCACGGTGTTAATTATTGCCCATAGATTATCAACGGTGCGGAAGTGCGATCGCATTTTGGTTTTGGAAAAAGGGCAAATTGTCGAATCGGGAAATCATGAAGAATTATTAGAATTAGAAGGAAGATATGCGCGGTATTATGCTCAACAGTTTAGTTAAATTTCATGGTTAGTGATGCGAACTGGTGAATTATTAAAATGGGTTGATTCGGGAGAATATGATCATTTAATTCAAGGTGAAAATATCAATAAACCGAAAATAGGAGAAACCTCAGAAACAGGAGAAACAGAAGGATGGAATTTTTTGACTTCTTGGTAATTTAATTTGCGATTGCCTTGAATACTTTTTTATCAGGCAATCGTGATATTTAATTCTTCCCACTTCCCAATCTTTCCACAAAGCAATACCACCCAACAAACCTGTAATATTGGGAATTAAGAACCAAAACCGCAATTGCCCCTAGTCTCTGTATATCTGTATTATTAATGACTTTTAAAGGTTTATTTAACTGTTCAGAAAGTGTTGTTGCTAAATCAAACCCAATTCAATCACAATCGAGGTTTGCAGCGGTTTTTGTGACTCCAAAACGCAGGACACCAGGAAAACGTACGGATACCCGATCATATTCACCTTGAGAGATTTCACCCAACTAATAACCGCTACATATCTTTTTCCAGTCGGAGTCGTAACTAATGGAACACCAGATTGATTTAAATTTGTTAACCTAGAGATAGTGTAGATATTGCTAATCATAGCGTGGTTCTCTATTAAAACTATTATTTGAGCAACAATTATGACGACGTTTAACCCTAACAGCCTGCGTTCTTACAGTCAAGATGATGTACAGCAAATTCTCCAATTAGCGATCGCACGTCAAGTAGACAATAATGATCAAGAATTTTCCTATCAGCAGATAGTGGAAATTGCCACAGAGTTACAAATATCACCTGATACTCTGCAACAAGCAGAACGAGATTGGTTAGTCAAACAAAGCGAGGTTGAACAGCGTAAAAACTTTAATCTTTATCGTCAAAGTAAATTTAAAAAACGTTTAGGAAATTACGCCATTATTAATATTTTTTTCCTAGCAATGGATTCTATTAGTGGCGGTATTTCTTGGTCACTTTACATCTTACTAGGTTGTGGATTAGCCATATCCTTAGATATTTGGAATACTTTTCAAACCAAAGGTGAAGATTACGAAATCGCTTTTCAAAGATGGAATCGCAACCATCAAATTAAACAAACAATTAATACAGTTTTAAATAGGTGGTTTAAGGTATTTAGTCCTTAAACCCTAAGGATTCACGTCATACCAAAATCCCTACAACCTTTTCCTGATCATGGTTTCTGGGGATTAGTCATCAACAGGATCAAGTCACATTGCGGCTCTTGGGTAATTACGATGCTAAATTATTAGTCGGTATGGGATATGTTCTGATTTGGTAACCCATTCAGGCAAATATTCTCATCAAATTACAAAAAGGCAGGAGTTAAGAGGCAGGGGGTAGAAGGTTATGAGTATCAATTAAAACTTTAGTTCTGGGTTTAAAGCCCAATTTAAAGAAAGAATTATACAAAAGACGCGCAGCGCGTTAGCGGTAGCGTCTCGCCCAGAAGTGCAGTATAAAGCGTCCTGGCTTCGACCTCGTGCCTCCTGAACCAAAAATAGTTATTTCTCTTTAAATGTCCAAACACCATCATCCCAATCAGCATCAGATGGGGGTGATTGTAACCAATGCTGACAACGAGTCATGTATAACATCGAGGCTTTATCATTGTTGTCAGCAGATAAGGCTCTCACAAACTCCGCGAGGGCTGAGGTAAATTGACGTTTTAGATAATGTTCACGGCCTTTGTGGTAATGCTCAATTAGTTCTAGTTTGGAGCTATTAATATTATCAGTCCGTGATCCTATCAACTCATAGATAGCGACTGGTTCATTACGTCCTTTGACGCGGATGTAATCTAGTTCTCTTGCCCAAACACTATCTTGGCAGATTTTATAGGTATTATCGCTAATAATAATATCGCAACCATATTGTTTGCTGACGCTTTCTAATCGAGAACCAAGATTGACACCATCACCAATAGCAGTAAATTCCATCCGTTTACTAGAGCCGATATTGCCACTAATCACAGTATCAGAATTAATGCCAATCCCAATTTTAATGGCACATTGATTAGTGGCTTTGCGAAGTTCATTTAATTCTAGCAAGCGATCGCGCATTTCTAAAGATGTTTGCACTGCCATAATTGCGTGTTCTGCTAAAGGGAGAGGAGAACCAAACACAGCCATGATGGCATCACCAATATATTTATCAAGAGTGCCTTTATGTTTAAAGACTGCTTCTACCATTGATTCAAAATATTCGTTTAGCATTCTTACCACTTCTTCAGCTTCCATATTTTCGGTGAGGGTGGTATAGCCACGAATATCAGAGAATAAGATAGTAACTTCTTTGCGATCGCCTCCTAATTTAGCATCATCTAATTTTAGCAATTCTTCGGCTAATTCCTGGGTCATATAACGGTACATTGTACTCTTCAAACGCTTTTCATCACTAATATCTTCCATGACCACTAATGCACCACAGACTTTACTTTCGTCTTGGACATCGGAAATACTATTTAGTGATAAGTTAACGCTGTGTTGTTCTGTTCCTGTAGTTAATAAGGTCCGATCTGGATAATATTGCTGGCTATTTTTGGAATTATTAGACGTAAGAGTATCTTGAAACCACTTGCTAAAGTCTCCCTCTTTAATAGAGACAATATCACGCACCATTTTTCCTTCCAAAGCTTCTTCTAAGCCAAAGCCTAGCATTTGTTTAGCACTTTCATTAGCTGTGATAATTACGCCAGTTTGATCTGTAGAAATCACCCCATTGGAAAGACTCCGCAAAAAATATCCCGCTGCATTTTTTCTTGTTGTTTAAGTTTGGCAAACAACTGAGCATTTTGTAAAGCTACCCCGGCTTGAATGTTAAATGCTTCCATAAATTCTTCATCATTTTTATCAAAACTAGCTTGGAAGCATTCAGGAGCATGAGGCCAAGAGGCTGGATTATAGACGGGGAAATCTCCAACTTTCTTTTTATTTACTAACTGGGTAACGCCAATTAATTCTTGATCGCTATTAAATATTGGCATACACAGCAAATTACAGGTACGATAGCCATTACTTTGATCTATTTTTTGAGCCGTTCCTGAGTCGGGATGCTTATATAAATCAAAGGGAATATTGAGTTTTTTGCCAGATGCCGCAACTATGCCGACAAAGCCTTGTCCCATCGGTACACGTAACTCTTTGGCTAAACCATCTGCTTGATAAATTTTTGTCCATAAATCATGGCGATCGCGGTCTATTAACCAAAGTGTACTTCGGTCGGCGTTCATCAATTCCTTCGCCTCATTCATCACCCGTTTAAGGGTTTCTTCTAAATCAAGTCCACTTTGACTAAGGGATTTAATCGCCTTCATTAATGCGGCGGCGGCTCTTTGTTTTTGAGTGGCAATATAGAAGGATCGCGATGATTCTAAAATTAGGCGAATCGAAGGAGCAAATTCTAGAAATAAATTTTCATCAATTTCGGTAAAACCTTTCGTATCAACCCGATCTTCAAGGGGATCATCAATATCATGAATAGGTTTTAATTTATTTAGTAATTGTACTACTGCCACCAACTTATTATCTGTATTTAACAGTGGCAATGCCAACATTGTATAAGTGTGGTAGCCATTTCTTTTATCTTGTTCTTGAGCAAATATTGATCGGGGATCATCATAAAAATCAAAGGGAATATTAACTACCCGTTTGAAACTAGCAACTTCACCGGCAATACCTTTATTAGCTGGAATCCTAATTTCTAAAGGGCGCTTACTTTTCCCTTCAGCTAAAATAGACCAAAGTTCTTGTTTTTCTTCATCTAATAAAAATATCGTTGTCCGATCTGCTCCCAATAATTCCCCAGTTTTGAGAGTAATCGAATGTAGCATTTCCTGAAGGATTGTTTCAAAACCTTGATAATCCAACATGGATAAGGTTTGGTTAACAACCTGTAATTTTTGCTCAACTTCTTGAACTACTTGTTTAAAAGTGTCCTTAGTCAAGGGAGCAAGAAATTGAGAAATCGTT